>DATCTT010000060.1:0-5299 GCA_036567845.1 Candidatus Ozemibacteraceae bacterium
TCCGCCGCGACCAGCGTCGTTCCGCTCCCGCAGCAGAAATCCCCGACCAGCTCGCCCTGTCCGCTCAGAGCGCCGATGATCCGCTCCAGCAGCGCGAGGGGCTTCTGGGTCGGGTATCCGACCCGCTCCGGCGAGTTCGGGTTGATGATCGGGATGTCCCATACATCGTCGATCGGCGTTCCGAGCGGATGCGCCCGGTATCTCTTCCCGCTTTTCGCCGTCACCCCCCGCAGCAGGAAGCCCGAATCGGCCTTGTAGGGAACCCGCACCGCGTCCGCGTCGAAATACGGTTTCCGGCCACTCGAATACCAGAGAAGGGTGTCATGCTTGCCCGAAAACCTGCTCCGGGAACGGCCGCCGCCCGTGTAATGCCAGACGATCTCGTTCACGAACGCCTCCCCACCCATCAGTTCATCGAGCATCACCTTTGCATAGTGAACGGCATGATAATCCAGATGCACCACCAGGCTCCCGGACGGCACGAGAAGCGGAAGGACGGCTTCCAGGCGGTCACGCAGCCAGGGAAGATACGACGCGAGACGGCCGGGCCACGCATCCGGGTATCGCCATTCCGACCGGGTCCCGACCCGTTCCTTCCCTGTCAGGAACGGCGGATCGAGGTAGATCAGCCGGAACGAGCGCTTCGGAAGCCGCGCCGCCGTTTCCCGCATGTCTCCAAGCAACAGGCTCCTGCTATTGTCTGCGTTCATCTGCACCATCTGCGGGTCGCCCCGGTTCCCGTTTTGAGAAACGGCCGCCGCCCCGGAAAGGGCGACGGCCGCGCATGAACCGATTCGTTCAGCAGGCGCCGAGGCGGGGGGCCAGGTAGCTTTGCAACTGGTCGATGGCAACGCGGTCCTGGGCCATGGTATTGCGGTCCCGCACCGTGACCGTCTTGTCCTCGAGGGTTTGGAAATCGACGGTGATGCAGAACGGGGTGCCGACCTCATCCTGGCGCCTGTACAGCTTGCCGATGCCTGCGGTGTCGTCGTAGACGGTGCGCCAGCCGTTGCGCATCAGGCTCTTCTTGATCTCCTTCGCCGTCGAAACGATGCCGTCGTGGTTCTTCTTGAGCGGCAGCACGGCGACCTTGATGGGGGCGAGCTCGGGGTGCAGGCGCAGCACGACGCGCTTGTCGTCGTTCACCGTCTCCTCGTGATACGAGTCCATCAGGAAGGCGAGCGTGGCGCGATCGACACCGGCCGACGGCTCGATAACATAGGGAACGATATGCTGATTGGTCTCGTGGTCGAACCAGGTCAGTTTGTTGACCGCGTGCTCGTTCGGAATCTCGCGGCCGTCCTTCAGCACCAGCTTGCCGCCCTTGCTGTGGCAGGTGAGATCGAACGAGGTGCGGTTCGCGACGCCTTCGACCTCATCGAACTGCCGGGCCTCATCGGGCCGCTCTGGGAAGAAGCGGTACAGAATGTCGGTCGTGGCTTTCGCGTAGTGGGCCAGTTCTTCGGGTTTCTGGGAGAGCTTGCGCAGGTTCTCCGGGTTGATGCCGAGTTGAATATACCAGTTGAACCGCTCGTCGACCCAGCGGGCATGCCACTCGTCATCGGTGCCGGGCTTCACGAAAAACTCGATCTCCATCTGCTCGAACTCGCGCACGCGGAAGATGAAGTTCTTCGGGGTGATCTCGTTGCGGAACGCCTTGCCGATCTGGGCGATGCCGAACGGCACCTTGCGGTTCGTCGAGTCGAGCACGTTCTTGAAGTTCACGAAAATGCCCTGGGCTGTCTCGGGACGCAGGTAGGCAATGTTCGAGTCGTCGGCGACGGGGCCGACCGTGGTCTTGAACATCAGGTTGAAGGGACGCGGCTCGGTCAGGTCATGGGCGCCGCCCTCGGCGCACTTCTCGTTCGGATCGACCTGGTCGGCGCGGAACCGGCGCTTGCACTTGCGGCAGTCGACCATCGGGTCGGAGAACGTGTCCTCATGGCCGCTGTATTTGAGAACGAGGCGGTTCATGAGAATGGAGCAGTCGAGGCCTTCCATGTCGTCGCGCTCATAGACCATGCGGCGCCACCAGGCCCGCTTCACGTTGTTCTTCAGCTCGACCCCGAGCGGGCCGTAGTCCCACGTGCCCTGCAGGCCGCCGTACTGGTCGCTGCCCTGGAAGAGAAACCCGCGGCGTTTGCACAGGGAAATGATGGTGTCGAGATCTGCCATGGTCTGCTCCTGTCGTCTGTTGGCTGGAATCGGCGTTCCGGGCTTTTTGAACTCCTGCGGGCCGGATCGTGCCGCGCCGCCATTATACGGGCGACCGCCTCAACTGGCAAGAAGAGCCGATCCGCAGGAGGCGGGAAGTGGGCCGGCGGCGCCCGGATGGCGCAGCCCAGCCGCACCCGTTCACGTCAATCGGTGTGGAAGGGAACAAACAACGCGACGGCGATTACCGCAAAAAACAGGGCTGCGACGGCCCGTTCCCTGGGTCTTTCGGCAGCCAGTCCGGCCAAGGCGATGAACACACCGGCGTTGCGCAGGACCTCCCCTCCGAAGAGAAATGCCGGCCGGTCGGCATCTGTAAAGAACCGGGTCCAGAGGAACCGGAGCCAGGGGCTGTCCGGCATCATTCCCAGGATTCCCCCCGCGCCAGACAGCCAGAGGGCGCTGGTGCTGAAAAAGAACCGAGGCCTTGTTTCAGGTTGGGTATCCATGTCTGTTCTCCGTTCGAACGCGGATTGGCTTGCCCATCGAGTTCTGCTGAACGTCCCAGATCATACGCCGCTTTACACCTTTTCGCCCCGCATGTATGATCGGACCATGACCAAACATCTGAAACCCTCTGCCGTGTGCATCTACTGTGCCTCGAGCGCTGACGTCTCGGAGCGCATCCGGGAAGACGGCCGCCGGGTCGGGGCGCTTCTCGCCGAACACGGCCTCGATCTCGTCTATGGCGGCACGACCTGCGGCCTGATGAAGGTCGTGGCCGACGCCCACAAAACGGCGGGCGGCCGCGTCATCGGCATCGTGCCCGAGTTCATGCTCGAACGCGGCATCGCAAACGCCGACGGTCAGGACGAGACCGTCGTCGTCCGGGACATGGCGGCCCGCAAGACGAAGATGATCGAGCGGTCCGGGGCGTTCATCGTGCTGCCGGGCGGCATGGGCACCCTCGACGAGCTTTTCGACACCCTCGTGAACAAACAGCTCGGACGCCACGCGAAGCCGATCATTCTGATGAATACCGATGGATATTATAATCCCCTGATCGAGTTCATGAAACACGGCATCGAGTGCCGCACGATCAGGGCCGAGCACCTGTCGCTGTTCGGCGTCGCCGCCACGCCGGAAGAAGCCATCCGCCTTCTCGGCTGACCCCTGCGGGTCAGCGGATGAACAGCATCGTGACCCGGTTTCCCCGCGCATTCCAGTACAGGCCATGCGTGAGGGAACGGATGATCGCGAGTCCCCAGCCCTTGCCGTTTTTGGCGCCGCGCACCATTAGATGCTCGACACTCCGGCCATCCTCCATCCGCAGATCCTCCGTCACGAAGCCGGGGCCGGGATCCTCGATGCTGAACTCGAGCATATGCGCGGAGTAGCGGGCCACGACACGTATTTTCGCCAGGGGAACCGCCCGGCACCCGTGTTCGACCGCATTGAGCATGGCCTCGTCAAGAGCCAGCCGCACATGAAACTTGTTGAACGGCTCGCTGTCGGGCGCAGCCAGGTTCGAAAACGTCACCTGGTCGGCCAGCCAGGATATTGCCGCGTTTATTTCGCCGTGATCGCTCCCGAGGGTCATGACGATCGTCTGCGTGATTTCCATCCGACAACTCCTCCCGATACGGCTTCCGCCGCAAACCATCCTCCGCTTGCATCGAACCGGACTCCTGCATAGTATATCAGAAAGACCGTATTTACCGCGCCCATGCCAGGAGGCCCACATGTCCCGGAGCCCGAGCACGCTGGATCAGCTGTTGACACGCTTCGGGACGGAGCTGCGCGATCTCGTCGCAGCGCGGGACGAACGAATCGCCTCCCTCGAACAGGCACTGGAAACGGCCCGCAACCCGATCCTCCCCGTCGTCATGACTCTGGTCGAGCTTCTCGAGGGCCGGGATGAGTTCACCTACGGCCACAGCCGCCGGATCGCCCATCTGTCCGTCCAGCTGGCCACCCATCTCGGATGGCCCCCCGAGCGCATCCGCATGCTCCATATCGCCGGCCTTCTCCACGATATCGGCATGGTCATCGTCCCCGATGCGGTCCTCCAGAAAGAGGGAAAATACACCCCCGAAGAGTTCGAAACGATGAAACTGCACGCGAGCACCGGCGGCCGGATCCTGCACCGTCTCGGTTTCATCGGCGAGGAAATCGAGCTGTGGGTCCAGCACCATCACGAACGCTACGACGGCGCCGGCTACCCGGACGGCCTTGCCGGCGACCAGATCCCCGTCGGTGCCCGTATCATTGCCCTGGCCGACGCCTACGACGCCATGGTGTCCCCCCGGCGGTATAAGCAGCGACTGACCCACTTCGTCGCCCTCGATGAGATCGGTATCTGCGGCGGCCGCCAGTTCGATCCGCAGCTGGCCCTGGCATTTCAGGAGGCATTCCAGGCACCGCCCGAATACTGATCAGCCACGGGGAAGAGCGGCAATACCCGCGGGATCGAGATCCGAAAGACGACCGGGCCGGAAGCCGCGCGCCAGCAGCTCGTCGAGCATCCGCGGGAGAGCCCGGGGCCCATTCCGACCGCCGACATGCATGAGGATGACGGAGCCGCGCCGGACGCGGGATCGCACTCGCTGCTGGATCGAGGCGACGGAAGGCTCTTTCCAGTCGAGCGTGTCGATGTTCCAGTAGACGGGCTTGTATCCCAGCTCTTCGACGATCGCCTCGACGCGCCGGTTCTGTGCCCCGAACGGGAAGCGGAAAAACCGCGCGTAATCGCGGCCCGTCACCGCCTTCATCGCCTCTTCGGCCTTCCCGAGTTCATCAGCGATCCTCTCCTTTCCCCAGCCGGCCATGTCCGGGTGGCGCATGCTGTGATTCGCGATCTCGTGCCCCTCGGCGAGAATCCGCCGCGCGAGATCGGGGTAGGATTTCACCCACTGACCTGTCAGGAAAAACGTGCTCTTCAGCCCCCGACCTCGCAGGGCCTCGAGAATCGGCACAAGGCCGTCGGCATCCGCCCCGCCGTCGAACGTGAGGAACACCTGGCCGCCGTCATCCCCGGGCAGGCGCAGCTGTTCCATCGGGGGCACCTCGACTTCATCTGCCGGAGCGGGCGAGGGAAGCGGCTTGTCGACCGCGCGGGCAAGACGGGGCCGTTCCGGCTTCACCC
>DATCTT010000061.1:0-7605 GCA_036567845.1 Candidatus Ozemibacteraceae bacterium
CAGGCTCGGTCAGCCACTGGATCGCCTCGAGCAGCGCATCGGCATCGACTTTGCCGCGCGGCACGGTCGCAAGCGCGATCGATGCTTCGGGAGCAGCCCCAAGGCTCTTCGTCCCATCGGGCATCCGGCCGGCGAGTATGCCGAGGGGATGCAGAAGCATCAGATCCTCGATCGCGCGGTCGGTGCGGGCGGGCTGGACAGCCGGGGCTGGCTGAACAGCGCCATCCGGGCGCCGCCGGCCCATTTCCCGCTTCGTGCGGGGTGGGGCGCCGAACATGCGCTGGTGGGCGATGCGGCCGGCGATGGCGGTGTGCTCGAAAGGCACGTCGGGGCCGACAACGCCGATCAGAACGCCCTTGCCCGTGAGATTGCGAAGCCGCGCCAGGTCCCAGGCGCCGGACATGACGTGGTTCCAGGCGGGCTGGGCTGCGCGTTCGACGGGGGTCTCCGGGGTCACGACCGGTTCGGCGGTGTCCGCGAGCGTTTCGATATCGATGGAGGGCCACTCAGAAGCGATCTGCGAGACTTCCGCATCTGACAGATACGCGGAGACGCCGCGAGCGGCCCAGATCTCGCGGGGATCGGTATCGAAGGGCTCGACCAGACGCCGAAGAGCCGCCGAGACCTGGCCCCCTTCTTCCCGGAGAGCCGCTAGGGCGCGGTCACGTGGAGGGAACCGCGAGATGTGCTCAGAGACCTGGTCTGCATCGACGGCTTCGCGGGTCGTGAGAAACCGGAGCGGCTCGGCAAAAGCAGGGCCGCCCAAGAGCGACCCTGCCATGGCTGCGATGAGGAAATACGGCAAACCGGTGTGTCTGGAACCTCTCACGTGATGTCCCTCCATTCTCTCCATCTATCGGATAGGGACGGGCCAATCATCCAGACTCAGAGAAGATTTTTCTGCTGAATGCCGGTCACGACTTCTTCGCCGGTCGGTTCGTTGATGATCTCGTAGGTCTTGCCGCAGGTTTCCCAGGGGCCGGTGGACCAGCCGGAGGATTTGGCGCGGAGCAGTTCGAACCAGATCTTGTTCACGTCGAACTTGCGGTTGGTGCGGGTTGTGACGGTCTTGATGACCTGGAAGGAAACCTTCGCGCAAAGGATCGGCTGCCCGTTCATCTGGCTTTCGAACTGACCGTGAACCTTCAGATCCTTGATAACGCCGCCGGCGGCCATGCCCTTGAGGATGTCGAGCAGGTCGAGGCTGATCGTCAATTCGGCCTGGAAGTTGGTCTGGATCGAGTGTTCCTCGGACTGCCAGGTCACGCCCTTGTTCTCACGCTCAACCTCGCGGCCCTTGCGATACTTGTAGCCGGGCTCGGTGTAGCCGTAGCCGGGGAAATACTCGCGGAACTGCGCGGGGGTGATCTTCGAATGAACGTCCTGCACGATGTCGGCCTTGATTACGCCAAGAACCGCATTGAACGCCATGCGGGCGGCCGGATCGAGCGACTTGTAGATCTCGCTCATGGCTTCGAGCGACTCGAGGCTTTCGTCGAACGTGGCCTGGATGAACTTGGCAAGCTCGACGCTCTGTTTCTTCTGGATCTCGAGCGACTTGTTGTAGGTCTCGAGGTTCGCTTCGGTCGGTTCGTTGACGTAGGCCATGAGCAGATCGGCGGCGAGCCAGTGCTGCCGGACGAGCTGGAAACACTTCGTCTGCAGATCGAAATGCTTGTGCCCCGGTGTGTACCCGTCGAACGCGAATGCGGGCGAGGCCAGGAGGGCGATGACGAGAACGAACGCCGGCAGGGCAGCCATCAGATACTTGTGCATGCTCGATACTCCTTGAGAGAACGAATGGGTTGCCTTATGCATAGAATATATCCGGGAATCGGCATCACTACAACGTTCCGGGGAGGTGCAACACATGGCGTCCCTGTTCGCGGCCCCGGACCGGAGATTCGGCGGGAAGGGATGGGAAGGTGTTACATGAAATATGCAGGCGGGGGAGGAGTCAGATGACAGCTTCCCAGCGGCAGGGAAGGCGGAGCGCGATGCCGCGTGGTCCGTCGGGGCTCACGGCGCGTTCGAGACCGGCCCCCGGGTACACCGAGCGGAGGAGGCCGGAGAGTCGCTGTACCGCGCTTTTGAGGGCGGCCGGATCGCATTCGGGATCGTAGGGCATTCCCCAGGCGGCGGCGTACAGAGCTTCGGCGTCGACGGGGTGGGGATGTGCGAGGATGAGCTGTTCGAGCATGCGGTGCGGGATCGAGCCCGTTTTGAGCTGCGACGTGTGGGTCTCATATCGAATGGCGCCGGCGGGACCGTCGATAACGAGAGTCCCGGCGGGCCGTTCGTCAGCCCAGGCCGTATACTGGCTGATATGCATGGGGGTTGCCTCCCCCTCGCGGATCAGCGTGACGAACTCGGCCGCCCGGAGCCGGATCGCCTCGAACCGCTTCAGGAGGGCGGCAAGCCGAGAATCCCGTTTTCTGTATACCGAGAGCAGGTCGGGCGGGGTTTTCCGAATCAGGGCTGCGAGCATTCCTGTCGCTTCAGGGCTGCCGTCCGTCTCGAGTCGTTCGGCATACAGGAACCAGAAGGGGTCGAAACAACCGGTGGCGGGGTACCCCGCCAAGTCGTCGCGCCACGAGAGGCCGGGAAACCGCCCGGGGTCGAGGAGACCGCAGAAGATGCGAAGCTGGACCGACTGTATGCGCCTCGGTGCATGGGATGATTCGGTGAGGGCACGAGCGAGATAGGCATATGCGTCGGAAGACCCCAGGATCGTCAGGCAGGAGCCGATGCCGTAGCAGATGTCCCCGATCTCGGCGCTCGAGCTTTCCCGACGGAGCAGGGAATCATATATCGCCTTATATGCATCGAGAGCATCGTCGGTGCGGCCGTGGAGGAGAAGTCGCATCGCCCGAAGCGTGTCGACGACATACTGGATCCGCGTTTCGTCGCTGACCACGGCCGGGAGTCTGTCCCACCATGAATCGGCGGCCCCCGGCTTGCCGAGCAGCTCGCATGTCCAGGCGATGAATGCGGCGGCCTCATGCATGCCGCCGGGATGATGGATGCGTTTCCGGAGGGCATACACATCGCGGAACAGACGGAGGGCTTTCGTCATCTGTCCGAGCGCGAGGTACATTTTGCCGAGCGAGAGGGCCGCGACCGAACCGTTCCAGTGGTTGCCGAGCATCGTGTGGAGCGAAACGGCGCGAGTGAGAAACAGGGCACCGCGCTTCGGGTTGCCGAGCTCATGCTCAACGAGACCGAGGTTTCCCAGCGCCGATGCCTGGGAGTCACGCATACCAGCCTCGCGAAACGCCGCAAGAGCCGAGAGATAATACCGGCGGGCAGCCTCGGGACGGCTGCGAATCATCATCAGATTCCCGAGAGCGTTGTCCGTGGCCGCGACGCGGCGGGCATCATGGATGCTCAGGAAGCATTCACGGGCAAGTTCCAGCTCGGGCATTGCCTCCATCAGACGGCCGCTGATGCGCAGCAGGTTCCCTGTGGCCAGCGCGAGCTCGCCGAAATCCGACTCGGCACCGTCGAGATCCTCGAACTGGGCCTTTCCGCGGTCGAGGATCGCGATTGCCTCGTCGAAACGATTTTCACGCGCTTCGGCGCGGGCGGCCACGACAAAGACGTGAGAAGGAAGACGAAACTCGGAGTCGATGTACCGCCGACAGATCATCCGAATCAGATCGAACCGGGCTGCGCTGAATAATCTGTAGCCATGCTTTGCGACTCCCTGAATGACCTCGTCGTGCATGCCGAGGGCAAAAGCAAGACGCAGGGCCGGCTCGACGCGATCCGTGGATGCACCGGCAAGCGTGCGCGTGATCCATTCTCGAACCTCGGGAAGTCGATCGCCCAATATGCCAGGGCGAGCCTCGATGCGACGGGTCATCATGCGCGGCCAGAAGC
Source organism: Candidatus Ozemibacteraceae bacterium (assembly GCA_036567845.1). Taxonomy (GTDB): domain Bacteria; phylum Muiribacteriota; class Ozemobacteria; order Ozemobacterales; family Ozemobacteraceae; genus MWAR01. Next base: position 3,883 of record DATCTT010000061.1, read on the forward strand.
GGCCTGTGGCAGGTGGTGTGTCTGTGAAGGAGGAGAGCACCTCCTCCAACTCTCGCTTATGAAGAGAGGCGATGGTGTTCCTGAACAGATCGTCGAACCAGCCGGCGGCACGCGGCGCTGGGTCGTCACGCACCGGCAGATACGGTGTCTGGGCCATCTTCTGACGTACAGCCGGATCGTTTCGCAGTGACAGCCATTCGTCAGGGGATCCGTCAGACGCGTCGGCAGCCGATAGGAGGGGAAGTTCGAGCAGGAAGGCGGGGTAACGGATGAAAAACCGGCCGTCCCAGATCTGATCCGTATCCCCGATGCGCGGGTCGAGGCGCACGGGAGTTCTGGTCAGCTCGGCAGGCGGGAGGTCTGGATGTCCGGCGCGGCCCGCCCAAGCGAGAAGGAACGCGGCGCGCTTGCAGGCGGTGTCGGATGTCTGGCGGGCAATGCGGAGAAGCTCTTCGGACCGGTAGGGGGCAGTCGCGAACAGGTCTGCGAGAGAGTCGAGGGGCGGGGCGTGGTCGATGTCGGCGACGAGGTCGACGAGGGTCTGCTCGATGGTAGAGACGCGCACGCTCTGATCGCCGATGCTGATCGTCTGGGTCTCGCCCGGCCGGTCGGCGCCATGGGTGACGAAGATCAGCGGATACTCCGCAAGATCTCGGTTGCGTCGGCGCCGCCGGGTCACGACGGTGAACGGGGTTACAGGATGGTTTCCGACACCGAGGAGCCCGAGCGCCGTCAGATGCGACACATACTCGCCGTCGAGCTCGATGACCGCCACGAGTTCCCGCAGGGTCGCAGGCGCAAAAATGTCGTGCCCCGTCATCTTCCGACGGTCATGGCCCCTCACTTTCGGTTCACTCCGCTTCCCTTTCATCCTCTCCATCCCACAACACCAGTATACCCCACCAGCCAGCCTCTTCAAGACATGAATTCGAATGTCATAAACACGACATAACAGGGAGGTCGAACGTACATATATGACAATATAATATGTACGCTGTCATCGATGCCGACTTGCAATCGTCAAGTCGAATTCAGGTGTCGCATTTCCATCGCCCTGTGTTCGTGGACAGCATACCTGACCAAAAATGGCCTGGATCAAAATGATGGTATGTGATTCCCTCGATTTTCGTAGGTGCGGGTTTCGAATCCGCCCGTTTGGTCCACATTCGCACTCGACTATGGTAAATTGGAGACATGCAGAAAACGAGACGGGGTTTCCAGGCATTCTTTTTCCTTGCGGCGGCCGTGATCACGGTTCGGAACCTGGTCGGCTTCAGCAAAGCGACGATCGAGTCGTGGTGTCCGGGTGGCGGCATCGAGAGCCTCGCGTTCTACCTGAAGAACCAGGCCTTTCTCTGCGCGACATCGGGAATCAATCTCCTGCTGTTTCTCGCCCTCGTGGCGGGAACCCTGGCCGCGGGCCGCGCGTTCTGTTCGTGGGTTTGCCCGATCGGCACGATTCATGAGATTCTCGCCTGGGCCGGCGGCACCGCGGGCATCAAGCGCGATGCTGTCTGGCGTGGCGCCTGGAAGCACCTTGGCTTGATCCGATATCCGATGCTCGCTCTCATCCTCTGGGCAACGATGACCAATGCTGATCTCATTCTCCGGCCGTTCTGTCCATACTACGTCGGGCTTTCGGGGCAGGAACACGAGGTCGCGTGGTGGTCGAAATGGCTACTGCTGGGCCTCTCGCTTGGAGCGCTTGCACTGCCGTTTCTCTGGTGCCGGCTTTTCTGTCCGCTCGGGGCGACGCTCGGTATTCTCCGGAAGGTCTCTCCCGTCGCCCCGACAATCAATCCTGAGCGGTGTACGAACTGCGGGACTTGCAGCGAGGAGTGTCCGCAGCAGATTCAGGTGCATGAGGTGCGTCGTGTCTGGTCTTCTGATTGCACCTCCTGCCAGGTGTGCACGGATGTCTGCCCGCACCGGGCGATCGCGATGAATGCCGGATACCGCATCCCCGCGCCGGGAGGCACGTCTGACAGGCACCGCAGATTCGGTCTGTCGAAGAGATTCGTTTCCTGGACCGTCGCTGCGATGATGCTGGCGGGTGTCGTTGCGGCCTGGAACATCCCGATGCCGACTTTCTCGAAGAGTTTCACCCTGTTCGGGAAGACGTCAGACACGGCAACGGTCGAGATGATCGTCAACGGCCTCCGGTGCCGGGGCACGGCATTGACGTTTGCCTGGATCCTCGAACAGGAGGAGGGTATTCTGTCGGTTGATGCTTTCGTGTCCGAGCATCGTGCCCGGATCGTGTATGACCCGGCACGCACGCGCCCGGACGCGATCAAAGCTCTCATTCAGGATGGACGCATGAGCACGGATCGACGAACGGGGATAAAAAAGCTGGTGCGGCCGTTCAGCGTCGAGGAGATTCTTCCCTGACAAGAGGGTTGCATATTTCATGTAACGGCCGGGGCGATATGCCCTGGCCGTTTGGCTTCTGAGAGGCCTGGGATCGCAACCGGGGCAGGGCGGGAGAGGCGCTCGCCGATGCTCCTTGTGGGAGGGGGGGGGCGGGAGCATATTGAATACATGATGCGCATTCGGACTCTCTTTTTCCTGCTTGTTGCGCTGTTCGTTCTGCCGGGGCCGGCCGTTCCGGTTCTGGCGGTTCCGTACCAGGCGGGGCCGCATGTGCTCGACCTGGATATCCGGAGTGCGACAATGCAGCTGATTCCGCATGCGAAGGCGCACGTCACCTATACGAACGGGAAGATCAAGGTGTATGCCTATGCGCGGGGATACCGGTCGGTCAAGGAGACGTTCGAGGTCGGGAATGTCCAGCCCGGCCTGTTCAAGCGGGACGTGATGCTGCCTGATCCTGAAGTCCAGGTTTTAACGACGGACCTGCAGGATGAGCCGATTGCGTCGGTCTACATCCAGACGGATCAGTGGGGTGTTTCGGCCGACAAGTTCCGGATCACGGCGTTCATTCCGCGTCTCGAATGGCCGCTTCCGACGACCGAACGGGTTCAGCTGATGGGCTCGTATCTTGGGCTTCCCGTGAAATACACCTGCGAGATCGAACCGGTCGAAGAGTTTTACCGCGTGCGATTTCTGATCACCCGCGGCCTGTTGAAGGATTGCGAGTATCAGCTCAACGTCATCTTCAACACCGAGAAGCCCGCCTCTCCGGCGGTCCGTTCGCGTCTCTGCCGACTTCTGAACCGCCCGAATGGCGCTGTCCAGCCGGATCCTGCGCAGGAAGAGGCTGCTGAAACCCTCTGCCGCTTTATAGCCGCCGCGGACTCGCTGAACCAGGTCCAGATAGCTGATCCGGCCGATCCCTCCTCCCTGGCAATCCTCACCGCCGCGCGAAAACGATTTGAGGCACTCCACGCCACCCCCTGATTCCCCGAATTTTCCTGTATCCCCTCACACGCCAAGCCTCGTAGGGGGCGTTGTCGCCCTGAGGTGTCACAGGCAGTCCTCAGCACCATTGGACGCCGGGTCCCAAGTTTGTGGGCATATCATCTTCATCGGCCACGAGTCATTCCACGTTGGGGGCCGTTCGCGAATGTTTCTACACCATAACGAGCGACCTTCAGCACTCTCGCAGGCAGGTCCATTCTGATTGAGAGAATGTCCCGTGCATCACCCCCCACACTCCACATTCCCCAAGGCCGGCTTTCACACCTGCCCTTTCGGTTAGAGTCCACGGATGTGGTGTAAGAAGGTCCCCTGGTCGGGGCCCTAAAGAGAGCCACCGCGATC
>DATCTT010000062.1:0-32187 GCA_036567845.1 Candidatus Ozemibacteraceae bacterium
CGCCCGGTCACGGGCGGCGCCTCGGTCATTTTAGAGGACGTCCATTACTTCCCGGGTTCGGCCAGGAGTTTCTCCATCTCATCCATGACGGTGTTCATCTCCTTGATTGCCGCGTTGAACGGCTCGGAGGTGGTCATGTCGACGCCGGCATCTTTCAGCAGGTCGATCGGGTATTTCGCGGAGCCGGAGGAGAGCATCTTCAGGTAGGCTTTGCGGGCCGTCGCCGCCGTCGCTTCCGACCGCATGTTCGAGGCAATCAGCGAAGAGGCTGTGATGCTCGTTGCATACTGATACACATAGAAGTTGTAGTAGAAGTGAGGAATATAGGCCCACTCGATACCATACAGATCCTCGATGTGGCACACGCCCTTCTCGTGACCGTAGTATTCCTTCAGGAGCTTCAGATACAGCTCGGTCAGCTTTTCGCCGGTCAGGGGCTCGCCCTTTTCGGCCATCTCGTGGATGGTCATCTCGAACTCGGCGAACAGGGTCTGGCGGAACAGCGTGGTGCGCAGTCCATCGAGGTAGCTTCCCAGCAGGAAGAGGCGGGTGGCCTTGTCCTTGGTCTTCTTGAGCATCAGGTGGAGGAGAAGGTTCTCGTTCAGCGTCGAGGCCACTTCCGCCACGAAGGTCTTGTAGTCGTGCGTCGCGTAGGGCTGGTTCTTGTCGGACAGGTAGGTGTGGATCGAGTGACCGAACTCGTGGGCCAGCGTCGAGACTTCCTCATACAGGCCGGTGAAGTTCTGGAGCTGGTAGGGATGAACACCATAGGCCCCGGTGCTGTAGGCGCCGGACTTCTTTCCCGTCGTCGGGATGAAGTCGATCCAACGGTTGTCATAGCCGGTCTTCACGGCGGCAACGTATTCCTCGCCGAGCGGGGCGACGGCTTCGAGAACGAGCGCCATGGCCTCTTCGGGAGTGTATTTCAGCTCGACTTCCTTCACGATCGGGGCATAAAGGTCTTCATAGCCGAGCCGCTCGACGTTCATGATGCGCTTGCGGAGCTTCAGATACCGGTGGAGAGTGGGCAGGTTCGCATGCACGTCGGCAATCAGCTGCTTGTAGACAGCCACCGGCACGTTCGCGTCGAACAGGGCGGCTTCGAGGCAGCTGTTGTATTTGCGGATCTCCTTGTTGAAGAGGTGGGTCTTCACATGGCCGCTGAGTGTGGTGCCGAGCGTGCGCTCGAATTTCTTGTAGCCCTTCCAGAAGGTGCGGAACACCTTCATTCGGTCATCGCGGTTCGCGGCGGCGCGGTAGTTGGTGTAAGCCGAGGCGTCGAGCCGGACACGCTTGCCATCCGAGAGAACAGTCTCGGGATACGGCATATCAGCATTCGTGAAGATGCTGTAGGCGCTGCCGGGAGCCTCACTCATCAGGCTCGCCTGGGCGGCGACTTTCTCTTCGGCGGGCGAGAGCGTGTGGGGCGCATACCGCAGGATATCCTCGAGCCAGGGTTTGTAGGGCGCGAGCTTTGACTCGGCAGCCACGAATCCCATGACCTTCTTGGCCCCAAGGGCAAGAATTTCGGGGCGCATGAACGAGATGGCCGATGTGAATTTGACGGCCAAGTCAGACGAGGTCTGCTCCATCTCGCGAGGCTTCGCCTCGCGGGTGTCCTCATCGCTGCGCATGCTGGCATAGGTCATCAGCTGCACGAGATCTCTGTCGAGGCCCATGATGGTATCGATAGCCGTATAGAACGACGCGGCGTCCTTGCCCATCTTTCCCTGAAAATCCGCCATTTTCGGAATCCGGGCCGCGATATCCTTCGCCTTCACTGCCCACGCATCGTCTGTAGGATACAGATCAGTCGTGTTCCATTTCAGCTTTTCGGGAACCTCCGACCGCTCCGTCGCCTCGAGAGCCGATCCCGCCAGCACGTTCACGGCCAGCAAGGGCAGAAAGAAATACGCCAGGTGTTTTTTCATGGTTGCTCCTTCTCCTTATGGTTGTCGCAAAACAACCCCGATATCATAGATTCGGAGCTGATCCGAGGCAACTTTTTTTCACGCCAGCCACCGGCTGGACAGAGACCGTAGAGATCCACTAGACTCGGATGGCAACCACCGGAAATCCGCGGGTGGTGCTGCAAGCCAGCATCGGGAGGAGCTCATGATCCAGGGCAGGCATCCGCTGGGCAGTTTCGTGAAGGCCCTTTCGTTCGCTTCGGAAAAGCATCGGAATCAGCGTCGCAAGGATGCCGATGCATCCCCGTACATCAACCACCCGATCGCGCTCACGAATGTTCTCGTCAACGAAGGGAACATCCGGGACGAAGCCGTTTTACTCGCCGCTCTTCTCCATGACACCATCGAAGATACAGAAACGACGGCAGACGAGCTGCGGGAGAAGTTCGGCGAGGAAATCACGGCAATCGTCCTGGATGTCACGGACGACAAGTCGCTCGACAAGCAGGCCCGCAAACAGAAGCAGATTGAGCATGCCCCGCATATCCGGCCGGGGGCGAAGCTGGTGAAGCTAGCCGACAAGATCTGCAACCTGCGCGACGTGCTGGCCTCGCCGCCGACAGGCTGGTCGGCCAAACGGCGGCAGGAGTATTTCGAATGGGCCGCTCGTGTTGTCGATGGCCTGCGCGGAACGCACGCCGGCCTCGAAGCTATCTTTGACGCGCTTTACGCGCGGCGCAGCGAGCTCATCTGAACCCGGACTCCGCCGGATCAGGCTCGCATGAGGTGGAAACCAAACCGACAAGAGCGATGAAACGCCATAAAAAAAGCCCCCGTGAGGGGGCTTTTTTGAAGATCGGCTGATTACATCTTGTTGACGTTGATCGCCTGCGGACCCTTGGGGCCGCTCTCGATGTCGAACTGGACAGCCTGGCCTTCGGCCAGAGTCTTGAAGCCGGTTCCGGCGATCGACCGGTGATGGACGAAAGCGTCTTTTTCGCCGTTCTCACGAGTGATGAAGCCGTAACCCTTGTCTTCGTTGAACCATTTCACAGTACCGCGTTCCATGTTGGAACCTCCTGAAGAACTTCTCCGAACCCGACACCCACAGCAAGAGGCCCAAAATGGCTTACAAATGCAAAACCACTACTGCGTACCTTACGAGGATGAATCTATCGAAGTGATTTTATTATAGCACGTATTCATATCATACGCGAGGATTATTATTTCCAGCCCCGGAAGCTCGATCAGCGAGTCGTTTCGGTGCTCCCGGCCCCCTGACGCGCCTGCTTTCCCTGATGCCGCTGGGATTCGGCCGGCCGACCAGTCAGCCGGGAAAGTTTCGCCCGGGCCTCGGGATACTTGGGTTTGAGGCGCAGGGCTTCATTCAGCGCCTTGACGGCCTCATCGGTCTTCCCCATCTGGACGAACAGATCCGCAAGCCACACATGCAAATCCGGGAAGCCGGAGTGTCTCTCGAGATACCGGCAATGCAACTCGGCAAGGTTGCGAGATTGATCCAGCCCACTCTGAACGACGAGTTGAGCTCGAGAGCCCGCCGGAAAGCCTTCTGGGCATCGCCAAAATGACGAACAGATCACGCCTCCGGTCGCCTTCCTGGAAGACGATATTGCCGCGGCGTATCTCTTCGCGGGATAGCATGGCTTGGAGTTCCTGGATTTCCTCCGGGGAGAGGAGCTGAACCTTGCCCGGAGATTTCGGCAGCGGTACCATGACGGCGAATCCATACCGGGGGTGACACGATGAGGCATGCTTGGCGGGTTATGGCCCTCTTCTGGCTTCTGGCCACCGGCACCGCGGCCGGATTTCCCTGCGGCTCCTGCGGCACCGAGCTCACGGACGGCAGCCGTTTCTGCAATGTCTGTGGGGCCGCTCAGCAGTCCCAAGCTCGTCCCGCCGGGAAATCCACGTGGCTTCCCGTCACCAGGCCCGTCACCAGGCCGGCACAGGCGGCAGGCTTCTTGACGAACGCCCAGTTCCTGAAAATCCTGGCCCCTCTCGAGGCCCATGAACCCAGCCTTCTCCCGAAGAACCTCGGCTCACCCCAGGTTCCCCCGCTGATCCAGCGCACCCTCATCCCGGGCTGCGAGACCATCCGGCGCAACCTCGCAAGCCGCCGCATCACCCTCACCCGCGCCCAGGCCAGAATATTATCATTATATAACGATAGATATTCCGCAATTCTGGCTTGGGCGACAACGCTGGGAAGCGAGCGGGAGCTGCTGTATCCCCGAATCGAGCGTCTGGCCTGCATGCAGGCGGCGCTTCTGGCCGCACCTGACGAGAACGGACTCGCCGCGGTCACGGCTGCCGAAGCCGTGTATGCCATGGAAGAGCAGCACCTGGTCGAACGGAATGAGCTGATGAAGCCCGGCGCCGGCTTCGAAAATCCCGGCATCGCCTACCAGATCCGCCGTCCGGCCGGGCCGGCGGCGTCACCGACGGTTACGTTCACCCTGCTGATGGCCACCGCGGGCCGGAAAATCGGGGAACGCATGCAGGTGAAAGGGTATTCCGGCGAACCGCTGGGAAAGCTCACGTTCGTCGACGAGGGCGGAAGCGTCCGGCGCTACGCTGGGAGCCTGCCACGATCCGCGTTCACCCGGGCGACTGGGGGCCAGATCACGGTCGAGTATGTGGTGCGCACGAACTTCTCGACCTCCTGGAAGCAGGAACGGCTGCGGTTGCATCTGCTGCCGTCCCTCCGCCCCGACGACCTGACCGGGTTCGAGGTTGAAGCGCTGTATGGCACTACCCCGGAAGTCACGCGGCAGCGGTTCCTGCAAAGCCTCGGCCGATACTGAACCATCACGCCGCCCATGATGGCCGGCGGTACGAGAACGAAGACGGGAGGATGAAATGAAGGGTGGCAGATGGATGCGATATATGGCAGTCGCGGGGGGTATCACAGCGGTTCTCCTGTCTTGCGGAACGGCGTTCGGATCAGTGGCAACGGCCCTGTACATCAGGGCTGTTTTCGACCTTGCCGACGGCACGACGGAGACGGGATACTGCGAGGTATGGAACGGCGGCGAATACCAGCCCGTTCAGAAGCGGGGCCGCGTGACAGCCCCCTCCGGCGTCAACCTGCGGGAAAAGGCCGACGCCCGGTCGACCGCCCTGAAAAAACTCCCCCGGGATACCGAGGTGACCGTTCTCTCCACGGATGGCGAGCCGGTCGAGATCGAGGGGAACAAAGCCCCATGGTATCAGGTGCGGAGCGGTGATCTCGAAGGATACGTCTTCGGCGGCTTCATCCGGATCGATGAAACCCTGGCGCCGGGCTCCTACACCTACCGGCCCATTGACGCCGACCCGTCCGCCACGCCCAGACCTCTCACCGGCGAGGTGCTCATGAATACCGTCATCCGCCCCGGTGCCGCGGATCCGGAGATCTCACGGAAGGCGCTGGACATCTACCGGAACATACACCGGCTGAAGTATCTGCCCGAGCGAAAGGAAAACGCCGCTGGCGATGCGATCGAACGGATCGCGCGATTCGGCTCTACCGCCTCAGACACCATCGGACTTGCCTGGGCGGATATCCGGTCGGTCCGGATTCTCGATCTCATCGAGGGGGATATCGCCCCGATCATCGAGGTGAGTTCCGCCGAGGCGGCCATGCTGGAAAAGCCTTCGCTAGCCTGCTACGCCGTCGAACGGTATCCGGAAGGCGTTGTGTCGCTGATAAGTTATAACGGCGCGTATACATCTCCCGGGCAACTGGAAACGCTTTTGCGATCGTTTCTGAAGGGAAAAACCACCGACACCGCCCCCGCGGATGCCGAGTGGTGGTATCCGGTCTACGACGCCGCGATCGAGCGGGAGTTCCGTGCCAAGGCGCTTCCCGACAAGGTCATTCTCCTGATCTATCACGTTCCGGATTGAACCCACCGCCCGCAGTCATCGCAAGCCTGGGATCCTCACCGAAGGGTGGTGCCGGAAGAGGCTGTCTTCGAGGCCGTTTCCAACGCGGCCGCGAGGGTCGACAGATCGGCGAGGGTCGCGGCATCCTGGTCGGGGCGCCATTCGATACGGCCGACATACGCGGCCCCCTGATACAGCCGGGTATCGACCGAAAGGGTCACCTCGGCCTTCAGAGGCCCGATCAGGCCGATCTCGCCCCCGGGTCCGGCCATTCGCACGAGCACCTCGGCGCGTTCGAAGATCTGGGTCCGGATGGTGCCAAGCCGGATCGGCAGCAGATCCACGAAATGGCTGAGACTGCGGTATCCAGCGACCACCTGCACCGCGATGGCGCATCGGCCCGTCTCGCCAGCCCGCTTCTGGAGCAGTTCATAGGGGTCGGATGCGGAGGTAAGGGATTCGAGACGCGGAATAACGACCAGACCGGGAATGGATTCGGATGCCGTGATTTCGCGTGAATATGCCCGGGAGACCAGGTCTGCAAGATCGGCGCGGAACGTGTCCGTCGCCGCATCGATCCCAAGCAGAATCACCGACGAGGCGTTCTGAAACCAGGGAAATCCGGCCGAAGCCGAGGCGAGCCGCTCCGGGAGACGCTCGAGCAGGAGTCGTGCTGCGAGGACGGGAAGGCGGTCCCCCCCCTCTTCCAGGCCGGTCAGCGACCACTGGTGTGAAAACGAGTTACAGGCCAGGGCGGCGGAACTGCCGGCGCTCAGCAAGGCCAACAGTAGAGCAGCCAGAAAGAATACTCCGGATCCTGGCTTGCGCGGCCGATTCAGACGTTCGCACGGCATGGTCAGCATGATGGCTCAGAAGGGGGAGATCGCGTGATCGGGCAGCAGCAGCTTGCAGACGCAGGCTTCCCTGACCCAGGCCTGCTGCGGTTTTCCATTGAGATACCGGCGCATCTGGACGATGACTTCCACGATCGTGCCGTCGACCGTCTGCCGGGTGTTGATCCGCATCGATTCAACGTCCTGAAGCTGTTCGAAGAACTCGACGGAGGCCGCGTCGGGCTCGAATCTGCCGCCCACGGGCATCGATTTGGGGGCGGCGAGCGGGGTGTTGTAGGCCGTCTCATCCGTCGTCCGGCGCAGCGTGAGAGTTCGGTTCTGGCACAGGAGGCTGATGCCGGACCATTTTCCGCGGGTTTCCGGAATGTTGAGATTTGCCTGCGCAGCCGTATACGGCTTCGTGATCGAGAACCACAGGACCGCTGTCGGCGCCGTCGTGCCACAGTCGCTCTCGGTGTTCCACCAAAGTCTGTTGATGAAAACGGGCATCTGCTCAGGTGTTCCAGCATCGCCCTGGATTTGGACGGCGTAATTCGCCTTTTCGAGGTTCTCCTTGAGCCGCGTCAGGAAGACCTGGGCGCGCTTCTGGGACTGGATGCGCCAGTTCCCGGTGTTGAACGACTCACTGCCACCGCGAAACGCCATCATGACGCCCGTCAGCAGCAGACCGAGCAGCCCGGCGGAAACCAGGACTTCGACCAGGGTGAACCCTCGTGTTTTCATCGGACAGGCACCTTTCGGCAGGCGGAGACGGACGGGATCATCGGTCCGTAATCCGCGTGGCATCAACCTTGAGAGCGTAGGTTTGAACCGGACTGGTCCGGGTCATCTGAAGCGTGATGAGAATCTCAACGGAATCCCGTGTGTAGGCCCGGTGTGACAGCAGGCGGTAGGTCGTCGAGTAGTCGAACACGGTCAGGGGCGCGAGAGCCGCGGCATCGCCGTTCCGCAGGATCGGGTCGCCCTGGAAGACAGCCAGCGGCAGGGGGCTGTAGTTGAACAGGGTCGGCCGCTTGACCGGGTCATCCCAGGCGAACTGGAAAAAGCACGCGTGATAGAAGTCCTCGGGAAACCGCTTGAACTTCAGGAGAGCAATTTTTTGCAGCCCCGTGGCGAGCAGGTCGGCCTGCACTTTTTCCAGGATCTTCGGATTGACCGACCGGCTCTGAGAGAAGGTGCTGAGATACGACGCTCCCATGACAAGAAGCGCCGTGGCGATGGCCAGGACGATTACCAGGGCCATCCCGCGGGACGAGTGTCGGGTCCGGCAAAAGAATCTGTTCATGGGGTGAAGTCCACGGCGAAGGATACGGCCTCAACCCGTCGTTGTACGTTGTGGAGCGTTTCTGTCCACCCGACGACAACGTGGATCTTGACCACGCGGTGTGGCAGTGCCAGGCCATCGAACCGCCCGTTGCGGTCCGTCGCGGCCGAGAACCGCCAGGTTGCCGGCGAGTTCCGGTTATATTCGGGGGGAGAGGTCGTGATGTCGAGCTCACAGGTGGAGAAACTCACCGACTGTTTGACGAGCGTCGCACTCACAGCATAATCCGTGCTTCCGACCCGGATGGGACCAAGCGGGATGCCGAGGAGAGGGGCGGTGAAGGTAACGGGCGTCGTTCCGGGGAGCGATGTCAGGAGTTGTGAGCACGAAGCGACGAGGAAGCGGTTCATCGTATCCTCGAGCAGCTGGATTCCCTGCACCATCCGGAAATCCTTCTGCGTTCCGCGATGGCCGAAACTGATCAGTCCCGAAACGGAAAGCAGGGCGATGACGAGGATCAGGAAGGCGAGGATCAGCTCGATCAGCGTCGTGCCGATCCTCGCCTTCCGCGCGCCCATCGCGCCGGGTCCGCTCGGGAATGCGCTCATCGACCCTGGTTGGTCCGGTCGATGACGCGGATGTCGAGGCGAGTCCGGAGAACCTCAACCAAACAGTCGAGAACGCGCCGGTTTCTCTTGGCGCTCGCAAAGGTCGGCCTGTTGGCATCGGAAGGCCATCCAAGCGCCTGGTCATCGATCGTCAGCTTGATGTGGTAATCCGTTCCCGGCTCACGGAAGATATACCGGATGTTCTTCTGAGTTGTCCCGTCGGCGAGCAGGTCAGCGCCCTTGGTCAGCGTGAAACTCACCGTCGCGACGCCGTTTGTGTTGTCGCAGGCCATCGCGGTGAAGAAGGTCGGCACGTCGATCTCGATCTGGGCTTCATCCGTGCCGTATGCCGACAGCTTGCCGACGACGTCCAGTTTTCCAGGCACTCGGAATGCCGGCGCAAAACCGGCAATGCGCATGCCGCTCCAGATCTGGACGCCATTGTGATTGGCCTCGGACTCGCCGGCAGCGAACCGGTACCACTTCGTCATTTTGTCTGGCAGGATGTTCGTCGGGGCATAGTAACTCACCCCTTCGTTCTTGGCTTCTTCGCCCTTCACAAAGGCGTTCGGCCGGTCGTTGTCGCGAATCACGATCTGGCCCTTGAGGAACGGCGAGTTGATCTCGGGCGTTTGAAGGCCGCATGCCTCGGCCCAGGTCAGGCCATACCGGAAGTTCTGGTAACCGGGCGTGTTGTTCGCGTAATCAAGGGGCATTTCCGGACTGTTGTTCGCGGAGAAGGCGGCATTCTGGCTGAGTGTCGAGAAGGCGAGGATATACCGCCGGTAGGAGAAACATTTGTTGTAACTCGCCGGGGAGATCCAGGGAACCGTCGTCCCGAAATCCGCCTTCACGATGTCACGCTGTTCGAGCGCCCATTTTGCCGTAGGCCCGGGAATCGCGGTGTTCGGGTTCGTCCGAAACAGGTTGTCGGCGGATGTCGGCGCTCCTGGTAGCATCTGTCCCGACAGAAGCGGCTGCAGATACCGGAAGGAGGCAAACCGCTTGTTCGGATTGTGGCTCACCCTGCAGCGCGGCTCCACCGAACCGAAGAAGGGATCAGCCCAGGTCAGGAGCGACGGATTGTCGGTGGCGAAATCGTTGCCCATCGGGTTATTGTCGGCGACGACGTATTCGATAGCAAACGGATTCTGCACGGGCGGATCTTCGACGTCGGCAAGCTTTTCCCCCGTCGTGCCGTACAGATAGTTCGGAGTCATGAAGAACGCCTGGACGGACTTTCCGGCATCGAACGGGTCGGGGAACGTCTCGGCCGGCCCCGTTTCATCGGTCACCACCACTTCGCACTCGGCGGCGATCTTGATCGTTTTCGGCATGGTGGTCAGTTCCCAGTCCGTGATGAGCTCCCCGTTCATCCAGTAGGTCTTGGGAATGTAGGTCTGATACGAATAGGAGCGGCTGCCGCTCACCTGAAGGGTATAGGCCCGGGGCTGTGAGGGAATCGGGAACAGGGTTTTGATGTCGGAATACGCAAGGAGGGGAGCCGTCGTGATCGCCTGCCGGCTCACCAAACCCTCTGTTCCGCGTTTGAGCTCGGCGGTCCAGGTGAAGCTCGGCTCGCTCATCCATTTCAGGGTGCCGGCAACCATACGGTTGTCGTGCGGATCCGGCGGATTCGTGCTCAGCATCGAAGCCGGCAAATCGCTTCCGATGGCGAGACGATCTTTATTGCGGGAGATATTATAGTCAGAATCACGCAATTTGAACGACCAGTTCCCGATCTTTTCGGGAATGACGAACCGGGGCCCCGTCGGCTGTTCGATCGAGGGGTTGCAGTAGCTTGTTCCCCCGTCCATCGGCGTCTGCGGGCGGTACTGGTAGCCGGTGCCGGAAGGCATGCCGCTCATGATCATGCCGACGCCGCCGGGAAAGTTCACGAGCGGAACGGTCTGGATGTGGATATCCACCCAGGAATACCCGCTTCCATCCTGACTTTTCGCGACGAGCTCCCCGGACAGGTATTTTTCCTTCTCGTCCGACAGCACGCCGACCTTGTCGATGCTGGTGTAATCGTAAAACTTGAAGGTGCACCGGCAGCCGATACGGTAATCGCCGCCCGGCAGGTTCACGGGAAGCTGGTAATTGGTCGTGGGCGTGTTGTCGGCCTGCTGGTCGAGCAGCACCTTTCCCGCACCGCCGTTCATCTCGACCCCATACCGATCCTTCAGCTGGATGATCTTCCAGTAATATTTGATAGTCGATTGTTTGGTGGTCGACGGGAAGCCGCCGATCCAGGTGTCCCCGTCCTGATCGACGTTCGTCGAACCGACATTGACGCCGTTGACGTCGAACCGGGGGGAGTTTTCGACCTCGAAGAAATACGTGTTCGTATCGGTGAAGGGGGCCCGGGCCTTCTCGAGAGCCCCCGTTGCCCCTTGGGCGAGAGGTCCGACGATATCGATGGACGCGTCCTTCCGGTTCACTTCGGGCGGCGTGGCTACGTTGATCGTGGCGAGCTCGGCGACGCAATTCTCATCAACGGCCCGGGTCCCGGGCATGAGGCTGGGGTTTCCCTGCCAGATCCAGGTGCTCCGGTCGGTTGGTGTCCGGGAGATGAAGGAGCGCTGGTAGAAGTTGGTGCCAATCACGACCTTCTGGGAAATCGCCTTCGGCTCACCGCCGGCGTAATAATCGCGCTTGAACACGGATTTCGTGACGAGCTGGTTGAAGTAGGCCGTATAGATCGGAGTTCCGAGAACGTCCGTCCCGGTGCGGGCATAGCTGACGGCGTCGTTCGCGGTGAAGCTCGTCGCCGGATTGGCCGGCTTGCGCTCGGTGCGGACCAGATACAGGTTGCCGTAACCGTCCGCGCTGATCGAGTCGGGAACGATGCCATCGGCATTCACGACGATCTGTTCGGGAATCGACATCGTGCCAGCTTTCTCGTTGCGGATGAACTTGAAAACGCGCTTCTGGCTCTTGTCAAAGGCATAGACGATACCGCCCGTCTGCCACCACTGGTCGGAAACGGCCACGTCATCGAGGTTCGTGATCCGGAAGGGCACGTTGACCTTGGCGAGCCAGTTGTTGATCTCATCCTTACCGAGGAGGTAGACCCAGTCGCCGTAAACCCCCGACTCAATGCCCTTGGAGCTGATGGCAATGGAGCGGGTGGTCAGGTTCGTTGGGTCCCCGATGATTGTGGAGGCAGCCGTCGGCCCGACAAGCGTATAATCCCTGCTGCTGGGCTCGCGCTGGTACAGATAGGCTTTGTTGAGCTTGGTCGAGTAGGCGAAATCGACGAAGGGCGGCGTCTCGGAGGGCATCGGAACGTCCGGCTGGGCGCGCTGGCACCCGTCGGGACATTCGTGGATGCGGCTCTGCGTCGAAACGACCCGCGTCTTGACGCTGGCGATGTCCTGGGGATACCCGGTGCCATTGAGAATTGAACGGGCGACATCCCAGCGGTGCAGGGAGATGTCCTTGAAATCCGCTGTGATGTTGTCACGAACGACCCAGTGGGTCCAGCCGCCATAGTAGCTGGTATAGTCGCGGACGCGAATGAAACTATGATAATAGCGAGAGATATCTATCAGGCAGTTTCCCGGCTTCTTGGGATCCCCTCGGGGGCGCCAGTAGCACGGATAGTCCCCGTTGTATCCATACACACCAACCATGTAATGGGCGGTGCAGTAATCATTTGGCCCGTGGGGCCCGATGCCCGTGGGGGACATGAAGCTCCGGCCGCAATGATACGAGGTGATGATCTTCTCGTCCCACCGCTCACCCGGATAGCCAACGCAAGCATTCTTCCAGTCAACCGTGTTGACCGGCACGGACACCTCGCCGGTGACTTTCTGGTTCAGCCGGGTCTTCCCGACGAAGGTATACAGCCATTTTTCGATGCCGTTGCGGTCCGACCAGGTCTGGCAGGCCGCGATACCAAACGCCGAGTCGCCTGGATCATACAGCCGGCTGACCGGCCCGTTGGTGAGATTGTTCAGGGCATACACGCCCTGCGCGGGACCGCCGCTGATCAGAAGATAACAGTCCCCGTTCTGCTTGTAAAAGGCATGCTGGGCGTGGGCGGGCAGCAGACAGAAGATCATCACCGCCATCAGCAGGGTCATGCGGATCGTTCTTGTCATGGTCATCCTCCCTTTTCTCATTATCCGGTCACCGCTGAGCGGGGACGCCAGGAATGGGGGAAGCGGCGTTCGGGTCCTGGGACAGACGGGCCCGCTCCTGCTCGAAGTCCGCGTAATCCTTGATGAACAGCATGTAGCTGTTCTTGAGCTCCTCCGGAATCCGATACTGGGTGAACATCTTCCGGGCCACGGCGGCCGTCAGATCCTGGCCGCCATACAGGAACAGATTTCCCGGCGAGAACCGGGCCAGCCCGTTCGGCACGTAGGGCCGGACCTCGAGCTGCTGCTGCAGCATGTCGATCATGTTCTTCATGCGCTGGGGAGCGAGATGCGTCGCGGCGTCCACCTTGGTGCCGTCCGCCATAGGAATCATACCTGGAGGTATATTTTCCCAATTGCAGAAGTGATGGAACAAGGCCGCCGTCGTGGTATCGAACGTGCCGCTCTGGCGAGGAATGCAGGCAATGCTGGAATCGAGACACACGGCCGTCACAGCAAAGGAGGCGTCGATGACCATCGATACCTTGCTTTCCTGCGCCGTCTGGGCAATAAGCTGGGAAATCTCGTTTTTAGCCTGGGCGACCTCCCGGTCGGTATCCTGTCCCGAGAGATACACCGGGGACAAGGCGCTCTCCTGCGCGGCGACAATCTCGCGATCGACAGCCTCCAGGGCCGCCTCACAGCTCGCCAGCTCGGCACGGAACCGGGCGTCGAATTCCTGCATCGTCCGGTCGTGATCACGCAGCGGAGCCGTTCCCGAGGCGGCATGGGAGTATATACTGTTCATGGTTTCGTCCCACCGCTGGAGAATCTGGGATCGCTGTTCCAAAAAGCGTGTTCGCTTTTTCGCAATGCTCGCCGCTGCAGCGGTTGCTTTTTCCCAGCAGGCTGCCAATTCGTTCTGGATCTGCTCGCGAGGCCGCTGGGCGATATCAGGGCGATACAACCGCCCCTGAGTGTAATCGAAATTCGCCAGTCGCGGGTGAAGGATCAGCAGCAGCCTGGTGTCGACGGTGGCGCAACCGCCATTTCCAGCAGCATGAGCCACGCCGCCGGCAAACGCGACCGACATTCCCAGGAGCACGACCATCCGTTTCATCAGAGACATCACTTGTTTCCCCCCCCTGTCATCAGCCGGGCCGCCTCGAGCCGCATATCAAGCGCGCCGTAGGGGACCGGGGTCAACTGCGGATCACGGAGCGCCCAGTATCGCTTCGCCTGCAGCATCCATTCCTGAGAAATATTTCCCTTGTTCGGGAACGTGTTCCGCCAAAAATAAAAATGGCAATTCTGGCCCAGGACGGCAGGGTTCCCCTGCGGCGGATATAGGGGAAACAAAGCCGACACATCGATGACGGCCACGGCACGTGAGGCCTCCCGCAGCCGGCGGATCGCCGTTCGCAGATCTTTCGAAATCGTCTGGATCTGGGGCAGAATAGCATCATAGCCAGTCATGCCAAGTCGGAGCGGAACCTCTTCAACTGTAAAACGACGCTCTCGCTGCTCGCTCAGTTGCGCTTCGAGACGATGCCGACGTTCGAGATAGGTCTTTTCGAGTTCCTCCCGCCGGGCGCCGGCAGCCCGTTTCATCTCTTCACCGAACGCCGCCTGGAGGCTCGCAAGCTGCCGGGTCAGGGAAGCAATCGCCCCCTCGACCGCCTGCGCCGTCTCTCCATCGGCAAGGGGTTCGGAAGATGTACCCCGGAAGCGGCGGGTCGCCGGGTCGAATGCCTGCGTCAGGGGATGTGCCATCACCATGAGTCGGGTATCGACCATCACGGCCGTCTGGGCACGTCCCTCGACGGTACACCATCCAAGACACACCAGCACCAGAATCAACGGCTTCATCCAAGCAACGCGGGTCATCGGATCCTCCGTCATCACGCAAAGGAACAAATAGGCGGATTTGAAGCCGCCCTCTCTTTTGAGACTACCACGATTTATATATTGTATCAAGAATAATAAATCATCCCTCCCTGGACAGGAAACAAAGATCCCAACAGAATGACGCATCACCCCGTTCCGGGGTTCACGAAAACAGTATCTCTGGACGGGAATCGTGCTACCATGCCGTTCATGTATCCTTCAGCCAAGCGCCTTTCCGGCCGCAGATTCTCCCGTTCCCAGATTCCGCTGCTGCTGCTCGTCTGGGCTGTCCTATTTCCGGGAGTCCCGTCCCTGCACGCCTGCGACGACAGCCTGATCCAGATTCTACATGCGGCGAATCCCGAGGAACAGCTTGCGAACCAGATGGGCCGGCTCATCGCCCACGTCAAAACTCTGGGAGAGCTGATCAGCCGCTGCGATTACCAGAAATCCCGCGAGCAGCTCCTGGAATTGATGCAACTCTGGCTCGCGTTTGACAACGGCTATCTGATGCAGCCGCCGTTCCCGGTCGCCGACATCTCGGTCTGGCGTGGACAGAGTGCACGAATTGCCCAGCGTATCGGTGCCATTCATGCAAAATTCCGGGAAAACCGCTTTGATCGGGTCCATCCCGACCTGGACTTTCTTGTCACGGACCTGACGGACCTGTATGCGCAGAACATCGGCCAGAAGCCCCTGTTCCGCGCCCTCATCCGACTCGACGCCCTGGCCGCGAGCCTCAACCCGGCACTCGAGGACACGGCCCGGATCGCTTCTTCCGCAGCCCTTTTCGCGGAGGCCCTTGGCGAATGGAAAGCCCTCGACCCCGATCCCGCCCATGGGGCGGCGTTCGAGGAGCTCCGGCTGACCGCGCAGCAACTCGCCGCCACCGGAGCTCCCGGAGACCTGCTGCGCCGCAACGATCTGTGCGAGCGCATCAGGACCTCCTACGAAACCCTCAAACGCCGTTTCATCCTTTCCGCAACGACCCGCTGAGTCATTTTTTCATCAGGGTGGCCTTGCCGTCGAGGATCAGTTTGCCGGCCTGGTTCGTAACGCTGGTCCGGAGGATGATGCGACTCTTCTCGTCGATCTTCTCGAGCACCTCGACGGTGGCCGTGACGGTGTCACCGATCTTGACAGGGCCGAGAAAAGCCAGTTCCTGCTTCATGTAGATCGCGTTCGCACCGGGCAGCTTCATGCCGAGAACCGCCGAGATGAGGCCAGCCGTCAGCATGCCATGGGCAATGCGCCCCCCGAACGGCGTCTTCTTCGCATACTCCTCGTTCACGTGAACCGGGTTGAAATCCCCCGTCAGGTTCGCGAACGCCATGATGTCGGCATCCGTCACCTGTTTCGAAAGCTCGGCCTTGTCGCCGACCTTGATGTCCGCATACGCCAGCTCTCTCGCCGTGATCTGTTCCATGATTTCTCCTTGCGACCTGTCTATTTATATATTGCCCGCTATATGCGGTCCGCCTTGATCCTGCGGAACTCCTCCGTGAGGAGGGGCAGGATCTCCATGACATCCCCAACGATCCCGTAATCTGCGACGCGAAAGATTGGCGCGTCGGGATCCTTGTTGATCGCGATGATCAGATCTGACGAGGACATGCCGGCGAGGTGCTGGATCGCCCCAGAGATGCCGCAGGCGAAGTAGATCTTCGGACCGACGGTCTTGCCGGTCTGGCCGACCTGATGCATCACCGGCTCCCAGCCGGCATCCACGACCGCCCGGGAAGCGCCCACCGCGCCCCCCAGGACTTCCGCAAGTTCCCGGATGGCCCGGAAGTTCTCGGGTTTGCCCATGCCTCGACCGCCCGAGACGATGATCTCCGCCTCCTCGATGTTGACGCCGCCGGCGCAGCTCCTGACGGCGTCAACGAGCCGGACGCGGACGTCCTCGGGAGCGGCTCGGAATGGCACCCGCACGATCTCCCCGGACCGGTCGGCATCCGGGGCCGGAGCCTTGAACACCCGGGGCCGGACGGTGCCCATCTGGGGCCGATGATCAGGGCAGACGATGTCGGCCATGATGTTGCCTCCAAATGCGGGGCGGGTCCAGACAACCAGCCTCGTGGCGGGATCGATGCCGAGGCCGGTGCAGTCGGCACAGAGGCCGGTTTCGAGCAGCGCGGCGATTCGCGGCGCCAGATCCCGTCCATTCGCCGTCGCGCCGATCAGGACCGCCGACGGCCGGCGGTCGCGACTCAACCCGACGAAGACCCGCGCATAGGCGTCGGTATTGTAGACCTTCAGCTCTGGGGCGTCGGTCAGGTAGACCCGGTCCGCGCCGCAAGCGAAGACATCCTTCGCCATCGGTTCGACGCCGTATCCGATCAGAACCGCCTCAAGCGGCTCCCCCAGGGTGTCGGCGAGCTTGCGACCCTCCCCGAGGAGCTCGCGAGCAACCCCCTTGACGTGCCCATCCTCATGCTCGATGAACACCCAGACGCCCCGGAAATCCGCCTTGTCGGCGACGGGCGCCCGCTCGGCCGCCTCGCGTGAGATCGCCTCGGCCGGGCAGACCGCGACGCAGGCTCCGCACATGGTGCACTTGTCCGTGATGACGGCTTTCCCGTCGCGCATCTCGATGGCCTGGAACGGGCATGCTGAAACGCAGGCCCCACACCCGATACACGTATCCTTGTTCACGATAACAGCCATGGTCTGTTCCTCCGTGTCAGACGATCCCGGCTTCGCCGAGCTTCTGCATCAGCAGAGCGACAGACTCGGCGGCCGAGCCGGTGCGTATGATCTCCCCCTTCGCCCGGGCCGGCGGAACGAACACACGCCGCACCTGGGTCGGGGAGCCGTTCAGGCCGATCTTTTTCGGGTCTGCCCCGATATCGGCTGCCGTCCAGACGGGAATCTGGGCGCGGTTCGCCTTCATGGTGCCCTTGACGGTGGGATACCGCGGCTGGGCGAGAGCCTTCGCGGCGGTGACCAGCACCGGCATCGCCGCCTCGTGGGTCTCGAAGCCGGTCTCGCTTTCCCGCTCGATCTTCAGCTTTCCGCCATCGAGTTCTATCTTCACGGCATAGGTGATCTGCGGCATGCCGAGCCGGACGGAAATACCGGGGCCGACCTGGGCGGTGTCGCCATCGATCGCCTGCTTGCCGCACAGGATCACATCGACGGGGCCCATCTTGCCGATCGCGGCCGCGAGAGCGTGGCTCGTCGCGAGGGTGTCGGCCCCCGCGAAGGCGCGGTCACTGATCAGAACCGCCTCGTCGGCACCAACGGCCAGGCACTCCTTCAGCGCCTCCTTCGCCATGGGCGGTCCCATGGTGATCACGCGCACCCGGCCTCCATACTTTTCCTTCAGCTGCACCGCAGCCTCGAGGGCGATCCGGTCGAACGGGTTCACGATGCTCGGAACGCCGTCCCGGATCAGTGTATTCTTCACGGGGTCGATCTTGACCTCGGTCGTGTCGGGCACCTGCTTGATACAGACGATGATTTCCATGGGCGTCCTCTTTTGCGTTGCAATCAATTCATTTCAGGAGCGCGCCGCCGATGACCATGCGCTGGACCTGGTTCGTGCCTTCATAGATCTGAGTGATTTTTGCATCGCGCATGAACCGCTCGACGGGATACTCACGGCTGTACCCGTAGCCGCCGAAGATTTGGACGGCATCGGTGGTGACTTCCATCGCCGTGTCGGAAGCGTACATCTTGGCCATCGCCGCCTCCTTCGAGTAAGGCTTGCCCGCATCCTTCAGGGCCGCTGCCCTCCATGTGAGAAGCCGCGCCGCATCGATCTTCGCTGCCATGTCAGCCAGCATGAACGAGATGGCCTGGTTGGCGGCGATGGGCTTGCCGAACTGGACACGTTCCTTCGCATACCGGATCGCGGCGTCGAGGGCGGCCTGGGCGGTGCCCAGCGCCTGTGCCGCGACACCGATCCGGCCACCGTCGAGGGTGGCCATGGCGATCCTGAACCCCTCGCCCTCCTTGCCCAGCAGGTTGGCCACCGGCACCTGGACGTCCTTGAACACCAGCTCCATCGTCTGGGACGACCGGATGCCCATCTTTCGTTCCTTCTTGCCGAATGAGAAGCCGGGCATCCCCTTTTCCAGAATGAAGGCGGAAATCCCCCGCGTTCCCTTCGTCTTGTCGGTCATCGCGAAGACGATGTAGATCTCGGCTTCGCCGGCATTCGTGATGAACATCTTGGTGCCGTTGAGAATATAGTGATCGCCATTCAACACGGCCGTGGATTTCTGGCTCGCGGCATCGGTTCCGGCACCGGCCTCGGTCAGGCCGAACGCGCCCATCTTCGAGCCCTCGCACAGCGGCGCCAGATACTTGATCTTCTGCTCTTCGGTTCCGAATGCGAAGATCGGCCAGGCGCACAACGAAACCGTCGCCGAGAGGGAGATCCCGATGCCGGAATCGGCCCGGCACAGCTCCTCGATCGCGAGAATGTAGGAAAGCGTGTCGGCACCGGCACCACCGTACTGTTCTGGGAAGCAGATGCCGCTCAGCCCGAGCGCGCACATCGCGTCGTACAACGGCCGCGAGAACTCCTCGTGTTCGTCGCGGAGCTCGGCCCCCGGGGCGAGCTCCTTCTCGGCAAACTCCCGGGCCAGCTTCTGCATCATCTTCTGATCTTCGTTGAGTTCGAACATCGTCGGCTTCTCCTGTGTTTTGCTTTGCACTTCATCCGTCGGTTCCGCATCCGATCGATGCGCCGTCGGAGGCCCGGACAACAAGGCCCGAATGGCTCTGCGCCCGGCTCGTTCGAAATTTCACAATACACCTGCGGACACGGTTTTGCAAGAAGTATTTTTTTGCAGCGCACAACTCTTGTCGCCATAATGCCCCTTTACCCTGAGCGCACCGCAATATTCCGCTGTCCGGCGGACATCACCGGGGTGGGTTGAAACCGCCCCCCACACAAGACACGCCCGGAGGATGTGAATTCAGAGATGGTCGCCGGGCCTGTGTGAATCGGGGGTGGAACCAGCTCCGCGTCTGGTATATGCTGGATGCTGCTTGATTCACCCCGGTCATCTGCGTGATCCGGGCCATCTGCGGATATCATTCCCGTTCCAAAATCACCTTCCCCGTGCGCGAAAGGGCCATGAAAGCAGAATCCACACAGCAAACGATTTGCACGAATCTCCTGGCCTGGTATGATGCAGCGGGCCGGGATCTTCCCTGGCGCGACACGACGGATGCCTACGAGATTCTCGTGAGCGAGGTCATGCTCCAGCAGACCCAGGTGCCGCGAGTCCTGCTCCATTACCCAGCCTGGCTCGAGCGGTTCCCCTCCTGGGAATCCCTCGCTGCTGCCGGCACCGCCGAGGTCATCCGAGCCTGGGGGGGCCTCGGATACAACCGCAGGGCGCTCGCCCTGCAGGAGATCGCCCGACAGGTCGTCAACCGCGGGCTTCCCCGGAGCGAGGACGAGTGGCGGCAGCTGAAGGGAATCGGCCCCTACACCGCCGCCGCAATGACGGTGTTCGCGCTCGGGAAGCGCGCCGTCCCGATCGACACGAACATTCGCCGCACCGGCGCCCGGCTGCTGCTCGGCATTCCGCATTCCGTGCCATCCGTGGATGCCCGGCTCAGGCCCGTTCTGAGCCGGCTTCTCGATACCACCGGGCGGTTTGCAGATCTCGTGCAGGCTCTGTTCGACCTCGCCAGCCGGATCTGCCTCAAAAATCCCCTCTGCGCCACCTGCCCGCTTGCCGAGCCATGCCCCGTCAGCACCGGCTTCCTCGGGGGGCACCACCCAGCGCCGGTGCGGGCATCGGCGGCGAGCCGCGAACGGAAGCATCGCAACAAGCCGCATCCCGACCGCATTTTCCGGGGGCGCATTCTGTGTCTGGTGCGGGAGGCGCCTGCCGGTCTGGCCGTGGGCGGACTGGGGCCGCTCGTCGATCCGGCCTTCGACCCTGACCTCGACACCGACTGGCTCGAGGCGATGATCCGGCGGCTGGCCGACGACGGCCTGATTGTTCGACGGGGCGGGCGACTGCGGCTTCCCGGCTGAGCGCGGCAGATTCCCCTTCGGTTGTTCATCCCCGCGGCCGATATCCCTAGAGGCCCGTGCGCCCTATTGTGGAATGCCCGGGCGTTGGATATAATCACCTCGTCCCTGCGGTCGAACCACGGTTCGGCGTGTGCGGAAATACATGAAAGAAGGAATGGAGACCATGTCTGATTTGAATTCCCTGCTGAAAGAAATCAAGAGCTACAAGAGCAAGATGTTCGGGAAGGACTTTCTGCTGACCTGGGAAAAGTCTGTCGACGAACTGAAGCAGATCCTCGCGATCGCCGACCTGCTCAAACTCATGCGCAGGGAAAATATTTCCGCCCGGTGCTTCGACTCCGGCCTCGCCGTTTCCCTGTTCCGGGACAACTCGACCCGCACCCGCTTCTCGTTCGCCTCGGCCTGTAACCTGCTTGGCCTCGCCGTTCAGGATCTCGACGAGGGCAAGTCGCAGATCGCCCACGGCGAGACGGTTCGGGAAACCGCGAACATGATCTCGTTCCTATCGGAAGTCGTTGGTATTCGTGACGATATGTATCTCGGCGCCGGCAACGCCTACATGCGTGAAGTCGGCGAGGCCCTCGACGACGGCTTCAAGCGCGACGTGCTGCCCCAGCGGCCGGCAGTCGTGAACCTGCAGTGCGATATCGACCACCCGACTCAGGCGATGGCCGACCTGGCTTGGCTGAAAGAGCATTTCGGCGGTCTGGATAAGCTGAAGGGCAAGAAGATCGCGATGACCTGGGCCTATTCGCCCAGCTATGGAAAGCCCCTTTCCGTGCCGCAGGGCATCATCGGCCTGATGACCCGGTTTGGCATGGAGGTCTCCCTGGCGCACCCCGAGGGTTACGGGCTCATCCCAGACGTCATCAAGGTCGCCAAGAAGAACGCAAAGGAGAGCGGCGGCTCGTTCACCGAGTGCACCAGCATGAAGGAAGCTTTCAAGGGTGCCGACATCGTGTATCCGAAGAGCTGGGCGCCGTATGCCGTCATGGGCAAGCGCACCGAGCTGCTCCGCAAGAAGGACCACGACGGCCTCAAGGCCCTCGAGAAGCAGTGCCTCGCCAACAACGCGAAGTTCAAGGACTGGGAGTGCACCGAGGCGATGATGAAGCTCACCAAGAAGGGCAAAGCACTGTACATGCACTGCCTGCCCGCCGACATCACCGACGTCTCGTGCCAGGCCGGCGAAGTCGCCGCCAGCGTGTTCGACCGGTACCGCATCGAAACCTACAAGGAAGCCGGCTACAAGCCCTACATCATCGCCGCGATGATCCTCACCAGCCGCTTCAAGGATGTCCACGGCCTGCTCGCGAAGCTCATCAAGCAGGGCAAGGAGCGAATCGCCTGATCCCCTGACGAAATCCATCGGAACGGGCTGCCACCATCAGGTGGCAGCTCATTTTTTCTGCGCCTTTTCCCGACGTCCCTACAAGGCCGCGCCGCAGTATTTGCAGAACTTCGCGTCGGCGTCGTGGCCCTCGGCGGCACAGGCCATGCAGCACTGGGAACTGACCTTCTCGTCGGCCTTCCGGGCCAGGCGGGTCATCTCCGAGGTGACGATGCCGGTCGGCACGGCGATGATGCCGTAGCCGAGAATCATGACCATGCCCGCGAACAGCTGTCCGAGAGGAGTTTTCGGAGTGATGTCGCCAAATCCGACGGTCGTCATCGTTACGATGGCCCAGTAGATGCTCACGGGAATGTTCGTGAAGCCGTGTTCCGGCCCCTCGATCACATACATGACCGAACCGATGATCGTGACGAGCGCGGACACGGTGAGCAGGAACACGATGATCTTTGGCTTGCTCGCGGCCAGGGCCCGCTGCAGCACGGCGGCTTCGCTCAGGTAATGGCCAAGTTTGAGAATGCGGAAAATGCGCAGCAGGCGCAGAATACGCAGGGAAATCAGCACGTGGGCGCCGGGAAGCAGCACCGCGAGATAGGTTGGCAGGACCGCCAGCAGGTCGATCAGGCCCAGCGCGCTGGTTGCATATCTCCAGGGTTGCAGGACGCACAGCAGACGCATGATATATTCTATGGTGAATAGAATCGTGAAGAACCACTCACCGGCGCGCAGCAGCCAGCCATACCCGGCCTCGATCGAGGCGACGCTCTCGAGCATCACGAGTCCGAAACTTGCCAGGATGCTGCAGATCAGCAGCAGGTCGAAGGTGCGGCCGGCGGCCGTGTCCGACTCGAAGATGATCTCGTGCCAGGTCCGGCGCCAGCCGGTCAGAACCGCTTCATGGCTCATGGTAGCCTCTCCCTCGAGTTTTCATACCGTTTGCAGCCCTCCGGCCGAAGCCGTGGCGGAAACTTCGTGCCAGAGCCGCCTGCAGCTCCCGATCAGGCCAAGCAGGGCAGCCCCCAGCAGAAAGAGGATCAGGCCCGGGTGTGCAACGGCCCGCGGAAGCACGAAGTAATCCTTCACCGGAAACCTCCAGTAAACCAGAATAGGGGAATACCTCCAGCTCCATCTCATGAGATCGAGATTGCTTCTTCCGTCCGCCTGTGTGGTTCCAGCGAGCTCCGTCCGGAAATGCATATCTAGCCATTTATAATAATCATTGTAGCTGACAAGGATTCCGCTGAGCGCGACAACCAGAGAAATGGCCAAAACAGCGAGAAATGCCAGACGGGAAAGACGGCCGGTCGGGATCCGCTCGAACAGCATCACGGCCGGGATCAGAGAGATCGGCAGGGCAGGGATCAGGAAGCGTGGCCCCCAGCACCATCCACCTTCCCATACATGCCACTCGGCGTAGAGGAGGACATGCAAGGCGAACGTCCCCCCCAGGAACATGGCTTCATGTGGAAACCGCCGGTAAAAAGCCGGAAAACCGACCAAAGCGAGCAATAGGAGGGGGCAATAGATCACCGCGCCACGCCCCGGGCTGAACAGGAGACCCAGCAGGCCCTCCCAGAACGGCGTATTCCACTGGACAACCTCATCTCCATATCCGGTGGACCAGATGGTCCCGAATCGGAGGAAGTTGTAGGCACAGACTACCCCGGCTCCAGCAGCGACACCGGCAGAGACGAGAAGTCCCCCCCAGGCCATGGCGCGCACGGAATGCCGCGAGAGCTGGACGCCGACCAGGAGAAGGCAGGGAACCAGTATAACGACATTCACGACTTTTGCCACCAGAAGACCGCCGAGGAAACACCCGCACACAATCCACCCGAGCTGCTTTTCAACCCGCTTCGACGAATATATACAGAAATACAAAAACCAGGCGAGGCAGCATCCGGAAAGGGGTTCGGAAAAAAACTCTTTCGAATAGTGCCACAGAGGCGATGCCACACCAGCCGCAGCAGCAAGACCGAGCGATGCCCTTACCGAAAACCCCAGTTCTGTGGTGATTAGGAACAGCGCGGCAAGGATCCCGGCAACGAGGAACGGCATCGTCCAGGTGACGGCAAACGCCAGGAACGCCTCGGCAAAATCGCTCCCTTCGGACTCATACCAGATCCTGACGATCGGCGCGTTGGGTCCTTTCCCTCTGGCGAACTCGGAAAACTTCCGCAGGTGGTCATTTGAAAACACCTCTTTTTCCCGATCGCTGGTGAATGGAAGAAGGGCATTTCCGAGAATGAACGCGGGAACCGCCGCCAGGGAGAGTCCCACGCCATACTTTGCGTAAAACAGCCGCCTCCCCGTCTCCGGATCGATCCGTTCAGCACCGCCGAAGCCTCGCCAGGAGGCAATCTCAGGAATATCTGTCCTACCGTTTACAACCAGACTCCGGGTGACGTGAAACATGATGGTCCCATCGGGAGTATAAATGTGACCACCCAGCCCGAGAAAATAGAAACAAAAGAAGGCGCAGAAAAGCCAGAAGGCTGTTCGCTTGTGGCTCGCCCCAGTACTCATGTTCATTTCAAGCCATCCGGCCGCTCCGGGAAAGCCCCCCCGTGTCGTTCCCGCCTCGACGCACCGGGCACCAGGCCAACGGCTCCCCGCTGGAACGTGATTTCGGCAAATACGGGAAAATGATCGGAAACGACCGGCTCCATCACGGCTTCCGAACGAACGGCAAGCTGCCAGTCGGGGGAGGAGCGGGTCATCACGTAATCGATCCGGCGTCCGGGCCCCCCCCTGACGGCCGTCCGGCCGCCTTCGGGCTCGACCGAGAGCACCCCCTCAAGCCGCGGGAACAGCACGGCGGGCTCCATGTTCATATCCCCGCCGAGGATAACCGCCCCGTCGAGACCGGCACAGAACTCCTTCACGGTGTCGAACTGGGCTTCGGTGAAACTCCGTTCGAGATCGCCCTTATGGGCATAGAGATGTGTGTTCACAATCCAGAACGGCCTGTCCCCAAACGAAAACCCGATGGCAATGAAGCCCTTGTTCGCCAGCTTTTCCTCCAGGTTGAAGTCGAGCCGGGAGGGATACAGGCGATATCGGGCATCGACGGACGGCAGACGGGAAAACACGGCAAGGCCCGTCGGATTGCCCATGGCGGGCTCGGGCGCGAAAACCTCGTATTCCGGCAGCCGGCGGCGGAGCCCGGTCAGATACCGCTCGAGCCAGACCTCCTGGAGGATGAGGATGTCAGGATTTCTGCCCCGCACCAGAAGCGCGAATGCGTCCATGCGTGCCTCGTGATCGGCCGCGAACGGCGGGGGCAGCAGGAAGAGATTCGCCGTCAGCACCCGCAACACCCAGGGATCGGCATCGAAGCGGGCGGCATCGAAGGGCTGGGGGGACAACGCCGGGAAGCGGGCCGGCACCTTCACACCAGACGTGAGATCCTTCGGTGAAGGGACGAGGCCGGGAGTGGCCAGCCCGGCGAGAGCCTTGCCGATGCCGTTTCTGCTCACCGTCATATCCAGATCCCGGAGTTCCTTCCAGTATTGCGGCAGATATTTTCTCACCGGCGTTTCCCCGGAAACACTCCCGGGGAGAAAAAGCACGGCGACGAGAATCAGGGAAGCCAGCCGGCGCGGCGAATGGCTCAAGATTTCCCAAGACAATACGTTCTTTCCGTTCATGCCGTCCCGTCATTTATATACTTTATATTACATTATAAAATCCGACATTCCGCCGGAATTCCAGCTTGTACATGTGATACCATGGCCTTTCCCACGGGACAACGGAAATTTGCGGAAAAGGACAACTCATGAACGGAAAAACCGGAGACCGGTGCGTCATCGGCGGCATCTACAAGTGCAAGGACCACCCCGAAGCCACGAGGACCTTCAAGAAGGCAGAGGTGTTCCCGCCCTGCGGCCGGGCCGGCAGTCACGGCACGACCTGGATCCTGGTCCGGAAGACGCCCTGAGGCCGGAAGTCCCGCTCCCAGCCTCGCCTCCCCTTCATAGAATCAGACACGGCAGAAGGTCATGATCAATTTATCGAACGTCAAACTTTCGTACGGCAAGAGAATCCTGTTTCAGAATGCGAGTTTCCTGGTGCGCCCGGGTGACAAGATCGGCCTCGTCGGCCCCAACGGCGCCGGCAAGACCACGGTGTTCCGCCTGATCACGGGCGAGGAAAAACCAGACGAAGGGGAAGTGTCGGTGCTTCCCGGCATCGTCGTCGGGTATTTCTCGCAGACGGTGGGCGAAATGTCGGGCCGCTCCGCCCTCGAAGAGGTGCTGGCCGGCGCCGGAAGGGTCTACAAACTCGGGAAAGAGCTTCACGAACTCGAGCACCGGATGGCCGACCCCGACGGGGGCTTCGACGATGCCGCAATGGCGCGCTACGGCAAGATCCAGGAAGAGTTCATGCATTTGGGCGGGTATGAGAAGGAAACACATGCGCAGACGATCCTGAATGGCCTGGGTATCGGCCCCGACCGCTGGGAACAGCCCGTCGAGGCCTTTTCGGGCGGCTGGAAGATGCGCATCGCCCTCGCCCGCATCCTGCTGCTGAACCCGGACGTGCTGCTGATCGACGAACCGACCAACCACCTCGACATCGAGTCGATCCTCTGGCTCGAGGGCTGGCTGAAAGAGTTCAAGGGCTCTCTGGTGATGACCTGCCACGACCGGGAGTTCATGACGCGCATCTGCAACCGCACCATCGAGGTCGCGGGCGAAACGATCACCACCTATAGCGGCGACTATGATTTCTACCTGCGGGAACGGGTGATCCGGCGCGAGCAGCTTCTCGCGGCTCAGAAGCGGCAGCAGGCCATGCTCGCGAAGGAAGAGGAGTTCATCGCCCGCTTCGCAGCCCGCGCTTCCCATGCAGCCCAGGTCCAGTCGCGGGTGAAGACGATCGAGAAGATCGAGCGGATCGTCGTGCCGCCCGATCCCAAGGTCATCAAGTTCGAGTTTCCGCCTTCGAAGCGCAGCGGCGACATCGTCGCGAGCTTCAGGGATCTGGCGAAAGCCTGGCCGCTTCCGGACGGGAGGTCGGTGCCGGTCTTTTCGGGCGTCACCGGAACGGTGGTGCGGTGCAACAAGATCGCCGTCACCGGCGTCAACGGCGCCGGCAAATCCACCTTTCTCAAGATCGTGAGCCAGCAGACCGAGGCGACGGGCGGCACGTGCAGTCTGGGCGCGGGCGTCCAGCTCGGGTATTTCAGCCAGTATTCCTGCGACGTGCTCAAGCCCGAGCACACCGTGTTCGAGGAGCTCCAGGAACGGCTTCCCCTGGCCAGTGTCGGGTATATCAAGAATCTGCTCGGCGCCTTCCAGTTCTCGGGCGACGATTCCGACAAGAAGGTTTCGATCCTGTCGGGCGGGGAGAAGACCCGTGTCATGCTCGCCTGCCTGCTGGCCCAGCCGGTGAACTTCCTCGTGCTCGACGAGCCGACCAACCACCTCGACATCGCCAGCCGCGAGGTGCTTCTCGAGGCTCTGCAGAACTTCGACGGCACGGTGCTGATCGTCAGCCACGACCGCTACTTCCTGCATCATCTCGTGAATCGGGTGTTCGAGATCGACCACGGCGCCCTGAAGTCCTACGAGGGTGATTACGACTATTATCTGCGCAAAACCACCGAAGAGCGGGAAAGCCGCGGGGGCATGCACGCCGCTTCCGCGAACTGATCGGCCGGAATACGAAACCGGCCGGATCCGCCGTTCTGGGGCGGGATCCGGCCGGTGCTTTTTCGGGGGTTACTCGGCGGACTGGTTGACGAAGACGACCGTCACGACGTCGCGACCGCGTTCCTGGCCGAAGCGGAACAGGACGGGGTTCGTGTCGAGGCCGCTGAAGAAGCTGCCCTTGTCATCGGCGTAGTCGAGATAGGCATCAAGCCGGAACAGCTTGAGGAAGTTGCTGTTCTGCTGGAGGTAATGAGCGATTTCCTTCTGTCCGGACTTGCCCCAGGCTTTGCTGATGAAGTCGGTCGAGACGAGGTGCTGGATCTCCTGAGGGGTCGAGTCGTTGAGGGTCGTCTCATCGAGGTAGCGGCCCTTGGCGTTGTATTCGGTGTCGATGACATGGCGGACGATCTGGGCCATGATCAGGTCGAGGTCTTTTTCCTTCTCGGCGCGGAGCGGAAACACTTCGAACTTCTGGCCATTCACCTTCTGGAAATAGGCGATTTCGAAGCTGACACTGTTTTCGAAACCTTGGGGGGCGCTGACCGGGGCCAGCTCGAGGTCGTTGTAGCCCTGGGCCGAAACCGGCGCTGCCAAAAAGCTGAACAGACAAACGATGACAAAACAAACGATCGAAACACTGCGGAACATGGGGATGGATCCTCCATCAGATCGGTAAAGCTGCCGGACGGTTTGCTCTGACGAGTTGCTCCGGACGTTGCGAACGCATCAAGGAAGCAATATTCATGCCATTCCCAAGCATTTCTGAATATCAGCTCCAAATGCGGTACATAGAAGTATCGGCAGTTCCTCGCAACTCCCGAACTGCCAATTTTCTGCACACCCTGCCCAAAGATCGAACGTCCCGACGCTCTCCAGGCATGAGCGACGAACAGGTCGAAAAATGGCTATGGAAGCCGGGATAGCGGGTATTTCCCTGTCGCTGGCGCTTGCATCAGACTTCAAAAGTGTGTTATCCTTTCGGGCGGTCTTCAACTCCCGGTCACAAGAAAATTCGAAGGTTGTGGAGGAATATCCAAAATGAGGAAGCTCCTGTGTCTCATGCTCGGCGTCTCCCTGATCGGCGCCATGATCGTCGTCGCCGGCTGCGGCGGCGGCGGCGGCGGCCTCAGCACTCTCCTTGGCGCTGCATTTGTGATCGCCATTGTTGCCACAACGGGGGGAGCCGGTGGTGTTGGCTCTGTTCCGTTCGCTGCTGCTGTGAGAGGACAAGCCGCTGGTGCAATCAGCATTACCGCCGAGAAACTCCAATTCAGGATCACTCCCTATACAAACGGAACGGCCGGCACACCGATCTTCGTCGATGTCGCTACCTCCACCTCAAATACCCAGGTCATCGGAACCGCCTCCCTTCCAATCGCTGGTTCGGAATATCTTGTCGAGCTGGTTCGCGGGAATAACGCTATCCCGATGCTGAAAGGGATGCTTGTCGACAAGAGTCTCGCGGAGGGTGATGTCGTCCCGATGACCGTGAATGCCTCGACGACAGCCGGCGCTCTGGTATTCTCTCAGTGGCAGGAAAACAATCGCGTAAACAACAGCTACGAAAATTTCCTCGAGCATCTGACACCAAACGGCATCGCCAGTATCACCACACTTGGGGCAACCATCCAGAACACTTTCTGGGCCAATGCGGGCAACCTCGACAATGCCCTGCTATCATCCTTCGACAACGCTGCCGACAGCGCAGCCGCTCTGGTCACAAACGTTTTCTCGAACGAAGCCCTTCACGGCTGGTGGCTCCTGGATCCCAGCGGAAATAACGAGTATGCCGCCTTCCACGCTGATCTCAACGGGCATGTGACCCACACGAGCATGTTTGGATTCAGCAGTGGCAACTACTCGGTGCTGTCGACCGGCAGGCTGCAAATGCAGCTGCTCACGCCGGAAACGACGATCAACGTGACCGCCACGATGACCAGCGAAACTGCCGCCACCTATGAGGCACGCAATCATCTCGGCGCCTTGGAGGAAACGGGAGCTGCCACCAAGGTGAGCAACAATTCGGTTTGTGCCGGCACTTGGAACGGAACGGCTCAGAACGGCGCCTCGATGGATCAATTCACCGTCGTCATCGATCCAAACGGATTCATCCAGGAGTTCTACGGTCCGCAGCCGGATTCACTCCCAGCGTTCGTCGCCGGAAACGGGTTCGTCGTTTCCGAGGGTGGAAAAGTTGCCGGATATGCAAGATTTGCAGACCATGACGCAATCCAGGTCCGGTTCTTCGGCACTCTTTCAGGAACCACCTTCAACGGCACGATCGAGTCGAAGTCGACCAATCCCCAGGCCGAGATCCCGAGCGGCACCATCACGATGACAAAAGCGGCGGCTCAGCAGCCGTAAGAGTCTCTTCCCGATTCACAGACAGCCGGGGGCACAAATGCTCCCGGCTGTTTTCATCGGAAGATGTCAGACGTTCCCAAGAGCGCCTTGGTGTCGTATATTCAGAAGGTCATGGCAGCCAACGATCCGATCAGCATTCTCCGGCGTGAGGCGTTTCCTTCGTATGAGGAGGCGTGCCGGGCATTTTGCGCGCTTTCGCAAGAACAGCGGAACGAGCTGTTCATCCACAAAACGCGGCCGGTGTTCGAGGTGTTCAACCGCACCCACGTGAACGCCCTCGCAGCGTATATCGTCGATTCAGGCTGGTCGCGGATTCTCGAGGCCGGAGCGGGGGACGGGCGGCTGGCGAAGTATCTGAGCGAGGCGATCCACCGGGTGTTCCGGCGCCGCAGGGAAAAAGGGGAGCACCCTCGTCAGATCCGCATCATTGCCACCGACAACGGGTCGTGGAATATCGAGACGGTGTTTCCGGTCGAGCGGCTGGATCTCGCCGCGGCCCTTCGGCAATACGATCCTGAGCTGGTGATCTGGTCCTGGATGCCGATCGGGGACTGGACGTATCTGATCCGCCGGCATCCCTCCGTGCAGGAGTACATCCTGATCGGGGAAACCGAGGGCGGCGAGTGCGGCAACGCCGACACCTGGAACCCGGCGCTGTATGAGGCCGACGGATTCACGCGGCACGACCTCACGGAGATTTCCCGGTACCAGCTCGCCCGCAACGACACCGACCCGGCGCACAGCCGGTCGAAAACCGTGTCGTTCCGTCGAAATCAATAGTAGCGAATATTCAACGCCTCGGGGTAGCTTTCCCGCTGGAAGGAAACCTCGGATGCCTCGATGATCGGCTGTGGACGGGAACTCTGAACCGTGGTGAAGGTGTTCAGCAGCTTCTCCAGCTTGATGATCTTGCCCTTGACCCGGATCACGGAATAGACGCTGACGCGCGGATCCTTCGGAAGGTCTTTCGGGAACACGATGCCAAACGTGTAATCCATGTTGGAATCGGGATTCACGCTCCCGTTCATGTTCACGAAATACCGCTCGCGCCCCCGCGACTCATCGGCATACACAGCTTTCCCCTCCCACTCGACGGCCTGGCCGATATACCCCGCCGGGTTCCGGACGACGTCTCCGATACTGATGGGCTTGCTGATATACGCGTTGGACGTGATCTCACGCCGAACGGCCTTTTCGGCCTCCTCGGCCTTTTTCTTGCCCACCCAGTATCGGGCGGCCCCGGTCATCTCTTCGACCTGACGACGCTGGTCCGGCGTCAGGGCGCCGTACTGCCGGGCCAGGGAAAGCAGCGCCTCGGCTTTTTCGAACTCGCCCTGCTGGTAGTAGTACGTGCCACGGGAGAAATAGGTGTAGCTGAGGCGGCCGGCAAGTTCACGCAGCCTGCTCTGCGCTTCCGAAAGATTCGGATCGATCGAGAGACATTTGCGGAATTGGAACGTCGCATCCTCATACCGACCAAGGCCTTCGTAGGCTTCGCCGAGGGCGTAGATCGCCTTGATCATGTTCGGCGAAGCGGCAAGCGCGCGCTCGATCGTCTCGACAGCCTTTTCATAATTCTGGGTCCGGAGGTGGATCAGGCCGAGCGCATAATCGATCTCGGGATCGTCGGGTGCCTGGCGCTTTGCCTGCTCGTACGCCGAGAGGGCATTGCTGTACCGGCCCTGTTTGAAGCTCAGAAAGCCCACCATCTTGTGCAGACGGGCATTGTAGGGATCACTGCGGACGGCCTCGATAAAGGCCTGTAGCGCGGCATCCGTCTTCCCCTGCCGGAGAAGCTCCTGCGCACGTTTCTCGGCGGTGTTGGTGCCGGCCTCCTGGACGCGCTGCCGGAGGGCCTCTTCCTGGCCCTGGATTTTCAGGGCTGCCGAGACGTCCTGCTGGAGATAGCTCCTGATCGAATCGAGTTCGCGACGGGCGGCAAGGTAATCCGGATCGATCGCGACCGCGGCCTGGAACTCGAGCGCCGCTTCCTTGAGAAAGCCCTGGATTTTGTAGACGCGGCCCATGTTGTAGCGGGCCTCGGCGTATTTCGGGTCGATCTCGGCGGCCGTCTGGAATTCCTTGAAGGCCTCGAGATATCGTTTCTTGTAAAAATGGTTCAGGCCGACATCGACGTGCAGCTTGGCGCTGTTGGCGAACACCATTGGGGAAGCGAAGAGGCTCAGGGCAAGAGCGGCCCCCAGGATACGGCTGGCACGCATGGTACACCTCGATGCAGTCTGGAATGTCCGTGACTTCGTCGAGAAGGATACCAGCAATCGGACAAAAAAACAAACTCCCGGTGCTTGCGC
>DATCTT010000063.1:0-1637 GCA_036567845.1 Candidatus Ozemibacteraceae bacterium
CCGCCCGCGACGCGCCTGGCCAGCCACTCGCCCATCGTCGCCAGCACGCCGACCTTGACGAACCCCATCAGATACGGATGGGCCCGGGTCGCGCCAAGAAACGCCTCATGCGTCTGCGGCAGCAGCAGGCCGCAGGAAATCCCTCCGAGCACGGCCACCCACACCAGATCCCCCGTTCGCATCACCGTTCTCCGTTATTCCGTCACAGCGGGTTCGAGGCCGGAACCCCGTTGCGCCGCGGGTAGGCAGCCGGCACCGGTGAAACCTTCCGGATCATCACATACCCGCGCGTGAACGGCAGCAGCGGCGGCTCGAACGTGAAGGTCCGCACGGCATCGGCCCGCACGCCGAGCACCTGCAGGGCCTTGCCAGCCTCGGCAAGCTCCTCCTGAAGGGCCGGACCTTTATAGAGCAATAGATATCCGCCAACCCGCACCAGCGGCAGGCAGAGTTCGAGAAGAATCCGGACCGAGGCAACGGCCCGCGTCACGACGAGGTCCATCTTTTCCCGGAAGGCCGAGTCACGGCCCAGCTCTTCGGCCCGGGCGAGAACCGGCTCGAGATTGCCGATGCCGGCCCCGGTCTTCATACGGCCGACGAAATCGACGGCTTTGCCCTTCGCATCCATCGCATACACCCGGCTATTCGGAAGCGCGATCGCGAGAGGGACAGCCGGGAATCCGCCGCCGGTGCCGACATCCAGGATCGCATCGACGCTCTGCCAGCACGGCAGGTTCGCGACTGTGCCGAGGGGAGCCAGAGCATCGAGCACATGCTTCGTCGCAATCTCTTCCGGCTCCCGGATCTTCGAAACACTCGGATACAGGGGATCCGCCAGCATCACCCCACACCATCGTTCGAGCGCTTCGCGGGTCTTATCGCCGAGCGTGAGGCCAAGCGGCCCGAGATATGGCTCAATATATTCCATCACGGACATGGGAATCACTCTCCGTATATATTAATTAACATATTATTTTTCCGGTCGATCGGAAGAGGCTTTCAGGGCGGCAAGGATGGCGGCCACATCGGCAGCGCGAACGCCAGGAATCCGGCTCAGTTCGCCGAGAGTGGCGGGGTTGACGGCCGCAATGCGGAGCCGGGCCTCGGTCGAAACGGCGGCCGGCAGCCGTTCCAGAAATGCCGGGGAAAGGGCCATACCCTGAAATCGCTCCAGAAGCTCGAGTTCGCGCTCCTGCCGGACGGCGTATCCGGCATACTTGATTCGGGCCTCGAGCTCGATGCGGGCGAGCGAATCGAGGCTCCCGATCTCGGGTGCCAGCCCAGACAACGTTTCGAGCCTGACCTCGGGGCGTTTCAGCGCCTGTTCCAGTGAAATCCGGCCCTGGACCGGCCCTCCCGTGAGATCGGCGGCTGCGGCCGGCTCGATCAGACGGCTGGCCAGAAGGACGGCGACCTCGTCCAGCCGGCGCTGACGGTCTCCGAGAACCGTCCGGCGTGCCTCATCGATCAGTCCGGCATCGGCAGCGATTCCGGACAGGCGCGCCTCGGCATTCGACATGCGCAGCTCCAGCCGCCAGGGAGATCGCGAGGTGAAGATGCGATAGGGCTCGTGAAGCGGCTGCATCGTGATCTCCTCGACCATCAGCCCGAGATACGAGTCCCGGGCCGGCAGGACG
>DATCTT010000064.1:0-6903 GCA_036567845.1 Candidatus Ozemibacteraceae bacterium
CCCAGCCCCGCGTGATGAACGGGCGGCGGTTGCCGTCGCGGCGGGAGATGTGGTGGTTCGCCCGCTGCCGGGCGCTGTTCCAGCTTGAGCAGTTCGAGGAGTGCCGTCGTGCCTCACTCGAAGCCTTCAAGCAGTTCGGCCACCGGCTGGATTTTTCGCGTTGGGCGGCCCTTGCGCTGGAGCGGCTGGGAAACCGGGATGCGGCGATCGAGGAAATGCAGTGCCTTTCCCGTCATCGGAACGCTCAATGGTATTACCAGCAGGATCTGGCACGGATGGAGCTTGCAGCCGGCCGGCCGCGGGAAGCCTGGGAGCACATCCGGAAGGGGGCCCGAATGCCGGGGGAGGCGCAGGCGAAGGTGAATCTGTATGCCGTGGGTGCCGAGGTGCTGGAGATGCTCGGTCGGGCGGTGGAGGCAGGCGATCATGCTCTTCTGGCGGCCCTGTTACGGCAGGGGCAGAACTGGCATCTTCCGGGCCGGCTCGAGGAGTTGCTTTTCCGGCTTCCCCTGCCCTCTCCGGCGCCTTCTCTCGCCGAGATCGAGAAGCGGTGCCGTGCGTCGTGGGCCGATCAGGATGACGCATCATGCGGGCATGCCGTCGAGGGGAAGGGGGTCGTGCCGGCTCCGGCCAATGCAGCGTTGGCCGACGCTGTATCGGGTGAGGGGGAGGTTCTGGCCGAGGATTGCCGCGGAACGGTCCGATTGAAGGACGAGGGAGCGCCGTTCGGGTTCATCCGGGCCAACGATTTTGACAGTCCTGTGTTCGTGCTGATGAAGGATCTTCCCGAACAGTGCCGGTTCGACGGCAGCCCCGTGCGGTTTACGGCGATCCGGAGTTTCGACACGAAGAAAAACCGAGAAAGTGTCCGTGCTATAGCGATCAAAATAGCTGCCTGAGTTCCAGCGGGAACGGGACATCGAGCAGCCCTGCCGGCCGGCAGGGCTGCTCGATGTTTTGCTCGCCGATGGCGAGAAGCCAAAAAATCCGTTGTTCCCGCGGCTGGTTTTCGGGTATTGTGTGCCGTATATCGGTGATGAGAGGGAGCGTATGACGGCCAGGATGAGCGAAAATGCGCAATGGCTTTTCGAACGATCGGCAAACGGCACTGCACGGGCGACCACGGCGCGACTGGGCGAGGTCTGGCGGGTCAAAAATCCGGTGTGGAGTCGGTTCCCCGCCCTTTCGCATCTTCACGATCGTGAGGGCTTCCATCCGGGCTTGTGCATCCGGCCCCGGTCCAGGCTGATGGCTTTCGGCACATCGAAGATTGGCCAGGCCTGGCGGTCGAGGAGCCGGGTCTTCGAGGTGCCGGCCCATTCGTATGCCGGCGGAGAACGGGATGGCGCCTTTCTGCTGGATTATGCCGTACCGGCGAGCTGGGAAGACTGTTCGCTGAATCACCCGCCGGCCCTTCTTCCCGAGGAGTTACGGAAAAAGCTGTCGCATCTTCTGGGAGAGCGAGAAGCCGATGCGTGATATGATTGTAAAGAACATATATGGCGGGTCCGGCGGGCGGTCCGACAAGCGCAGGTCGGCGTTGGCCGAGGCTATCAGCGCCTGGTGGGCCTCGCCGACGGATCATACCTGGCGGATGTTGCAGCCGCCCCTGTATGACGTGATTGTCCGGGTGGCCGTGCCATGGGCGAGAAAGCATGGTTTGGGTGACGACTCCCGTCTCACCCCGGCAGACCTGGCCCAGGACTCCTTCAGCCGGTTTCTCGAGGAGTTTCAGGACGGTGTGGAGTCGGTACCGGACCTCGCCGAATCGGGGCGGGAGAGCCGGTATCTGACGAAACAGGCTCTTGCCGATATGCAGGTGACATTTTCCGCCGAGCAGGTCGTCTCGTATCTGCAGAGGCGGGCGGAATATCATTTCAAAAACCAGTTTGACCGGCAGCGAAGGACGGACAGACGGATGATCTCGATGGTCCAGGTCGATGAAGACGGGGAGTGGCAGCAGATGGAAATCGAGGACCGGACCGCCCCGGACCCGACATCTCTGACGGTCGCGACCGCTGCCGAAGACCGCGAGGCGGAGCGGCATCTCAAGAGCATCTGGGCATCTTCGCCCAAGAAAAAGCAGATCCAGGCGTATCTGCTCCAGCAGTCTCTCCGGCATGCGGATGTCATGGCGGCCAGGGGCGTGCCCAAGAGCGTCTTCAGGCATCTTAACGCCTGCGAGCAGATGGAAAACAAGCGCGTGATTCGGGTCGGAACGCGAAACGAGATGTCCGGCTCCTCCGATGCGATTCAGGCGACGATTCTGGGCCGATTTTTGAACCTGGGCCGGTCGACGGCCTTGGAACAGGTAAAGGCGTTCGACCGGTATCTGATCGATCGCGTGAAGCCGGCCTGCGATGCTGGCAGACTGGACTTTTTAACGGTGGTAGGCTGTCTGCTGCGAAAAGCCGTTTCGCGGCTGGTGAGCGAGCGGGCACCGTTCTGGTGCGAGGATCCCCTGCCGCCCGTCCCTGGAAAACGAGGAATGAAGTCATGAAATGCCTGAACGGTGCTTCTCTGGATGCTTATTTCGAAGCTCTGCAGAGCGGCCGGCCCACGTCCGAGATCGATGCCCATTTGGTGGGGTGCCGTCGGTGCGCCTTTCTCGTGAAGCAGGCCTCCAAACCGACGCCGGCCGGCCTGGCGAAGCGTGCGGAGGAGGTCGGCCGGCTGCTCAGAACGAAGCGGCCGGAGGCGATAGAGCCCGGCCAGCTCTGGCGGCTTCGGGAACAGATAAATAGCGGACGATATCCAGTTGGGATCGTCACGCGCGGGCCGGAAATGTCGATCGATCCGGAAAATCCGGATATCCGTATGGCGATGGCGAATCTCGATGCAACGGAGAACGACCGGAATGACGACGATATCGTCGTGGAAGCCGCCGAGTCCCCCCTGGGGTTGCGGTATCTGGTCGAACACTGGAACGAGCGGCCGGTGCCGGTCGATGAACTCGAGACCTTCCTCGGCCGGCTGGCACCGGCTGCCTGGAAGCGGCTCGCGGCTGCGCTGAACGATCTCGGGGATGAGCGGGTTGATCTCACCGAAGCCGTTCGCGCCTATCGCACGAGACGGATCCGGGAGACAGCCGCCCTGTCCCAGGCATCTCTGGAGCGCGCCGCCCGCGCGGCGTCGGAGGATGAGGAGCCGGGATTCGACTGGCCTCTGTACATTCCCCTTCCAGCCGGCGAACTTCTCCCGGCAGTTGCTGCCGACAAAAGCCTTTCGCATTTTCGTATATGGGGGAAAAAACTTCTTCGCGAGCTTCGCTCATTGTCTGTGAAATGTGGCTTGTCCGGCCGCGAAACCTCCAGGGGATTCCGATTCAGGTTTCACCATGCGATGAAGCGGATGATCATCAACATCCTCGGTCCGAAGAATGCCCTGCTCGAATCCTTTTCCTTCTCGGACGGCATTTTTCTGCTCACCGAAGAGATGATCACGGACTGGAAGCGCGTCACCGGTGTCTCCTTCCAGCTGGCCTCCAGGGATGAACGCTGATTCATCTGATGCTGCCGGCAGCCGGCAGGAGGTTTTGCAGCATTTTCAGGCCCGGCTCCGTCTTCTCCTGCATCCGCGACTGGCCACTGACGAGGATGTGAACTCGGCTTTTCCCGACCGCCCTGTCACGGGAACTCCGGCCTTATCTGTCCTCGTGCGTTTTGGCCGGATGCTTCCTCTTCCGATAGGGCTTCTCTCCAGATCACGGAAGATTCACAGAAACCTCATCGATCGGTGTCTCGAACAGATGGAAGCGGACCTGGGAGAGGCCAGGGAGGGGGAGATTGCTCGCATTACGATGTTCCCGGAAGATCTCCACGTTGTTGCGCGCGAAATCTGCACGGAGATTCCTGATGAAATCGAGTTCACGGATCGCCTCCGCGCGATCGCCGAGCGGAAGGCGGAGCTGCTGAAAGGCCGTATGGGAGCTCCAGGGAAGGCGCTAGAGCATCTTCCCGAACTTGCGTTTCCGGTTGTTCTCGGTGCGGGCGAACAACCCGTCGTTGTCTGGGAAACGGTATTCACAGGAAATATTGCAACGGCTTTTCAGCCGGCCGGCCTCGATGCGGGTCCGAACTTTGCCCGGGGGATTGAACAAGCCGGTGATCTGATCCGGAAACGTTTCGGCGATTCCGTCGACACGGGGATTCTCTGCCCGGCCACACACCTGTTCGGTCTGGCGACGGATGGTTCTTCCGGCAGTCTGGCGATGTGGGCCGCCCTGTGGCTGTCCGTCATGGGCATCCGGGTTCCGGGCGGCGCGCTGGCGGTGACGGGAAAACTGGACGCGTCTGGGCTGGTGGAAGGTGTTGCCGACACCGAGATGAAGGCGAAGATCGCGTTGTCCTGCGGCTTTCCCCATGTGGTCGTCCCCTCGGCCGATCTCGAGAAGGGGCCTGCCTGGATGAAGAGGGACAGCCGGATCATCGGGGTCAGGAGCTGCGACCAGTTTCATGAATGGCTGCTACTTGCCGACCCCGAGTATTCGGCGCGAGGAAAGCTGTTTCACGTTGCCCGCGGTGTCTGTCCGCAAAAGCTTCTGCCGGCCAGCGACGCAATTCGTCCGCTTGTTGCCGCGGATCTCGAAGCTGGAACGTGGATGGACACCTGGCGGAATCTCCGTCGCGTTGCACGGGAAAGCCCTCGCGGCGGGTCAGCCAGCCGCTGGCAGACGGTGGTCGAAGCGTGCCGAACGGCACTGGGCAATCTTCTGGAGGAAAATCTGGAAGTCAGGATCTCGCGCAAGCGCTGGTTCGGCCTGTTCCGGGCCATCGTGCCGGAATCCGTTTTCCTGCTTCATCTTCCGCTGCTTCTGGAGCGGTTCGGGCGGCACGAACGCGCGCTTGCGGATCAACTGTACGTGCGGCTCGGGCATCGCTTTGCCGACCAGGACCTCCAGCTCGATCTGGCTCTCAAATGGGGAACCGAGTTGTTCACATCCCCGGCCCTCAGTCCCGGGATGAGGGACAGGGAGTTCCGGGAGCGGTATCCCCTTCTCTCCTGGCTGCTGTTTTCCGATCCTTTCGCGGCGCTCGAGGCGATGGCGGGATGGAACCCTCTTACGCCTCTGGAAAAATTGTGGTGGGACAACATTTTTGAGGGGTTGCAACGCCTCGATCCTGCCGAACTGGCCAATCCCAGGAACGTGAACCGGCAGTGCCTCCGGCGCATCCTGGCCTCCGCCGCCCGGGTGAGCTCGTCACCCGGCGGGCAGAGACTGCGCGGAATGACACTGGGGAGTTGGGAATTCCGGCCGGTTGTGGTCAATGAAACCCCCATCGATCGCCGCCCGGTGCGGATGCTTAGGATTCTTCTCCTTTCAAAGCGGCTGACCCGGGCGGAAGGGCAGATATTGAGCCGGCATTTCCGGGCACACATCGAAAGCCGCCACCCGACCGAGACGGAACGTCTTCTCGTTGAGGATCTCCTGCAGTGCCGCCGGGCCGATGCGGAGGAGAGGATGCGGCTCGTGCAGCGCTGCAGTGATTCCGCCCTCCAGATGCTGAATGTTTGTAAAGGCGTTTTCACGAAGAAGCAACGGAAATCGCGCGGGACCCGCAACTGGATCTGCCTGTTACAGGATGCCTGGGGAAGAGAGGCGGAGAGCGATCCGGATGCGGCAGAGGAGAACCGGAGAAAGCGCATCCGGAGTCTTGATATTTCCCTGAACCGTGCGCTCGATAATCTGCTGACAGGAAAGATCGGGGATGCGCAGGAGTCGGCTTTCCAATTCCTTGTCAACCCGGCGCTGGCTCTGGCCAGGATAACTCTTGCCTTCGAGGCTGACGGTCGTGATGAGGGCCTGGGCAACAGATGTCTGGACGCCTGGTACTCGTTTGCCGTCAATACGCCGCTTCCCGGCCTGGGGTATCGTTCGGACCTGGTTCGCGAGTGCCTGCTGCACTGGGCAGGCCGGTTGACCGGTGGGAGGCATCTCCCCAAACCCTCGAGATCACTGCGCCGGAGTCTGGGTTTGAGCTTCTGGAGCGGTTTTTATGCCGCAGACGGGAATCAGAAAACGCTGGTTCCGATGCAGAGGTTGCGAAAGTGGATTCTCGGCGCCGTCCGCAATGGCAGTCCCTCCGTGATCTGGCTGCCGGAGCTGGAATCGCTTTTATCGCCGCAGGAATGGAACCTGCTGGAAGAGAGGCTTCTGGATCATTATCGGGCTCCTGCGAAGAAGGCAGATAAAACGGGAAGGGAACAGGATCTTCTGGGTCTGCGGATGTATCGGGCGGCTTTTTCGAAGCAGGAAATCTGGACGGTGTTTCCTGCCGACTGGTTCCTTCCGGTGGATCTCTGGAAGAAGAGTCTTTGCGACAAGACGCAGCGTGCCCATACGAAGGAAGAGGGCCTCGTGCCGATCGGGATCGGATGGCTGAGAGGGCGTTTCCCCTGGGGCTTGGGCCGGAGACTCGCCGGAAGGCGGGGATTCACCCCCGTCGCGCCTGCCTGTCGGGAGCTGTTCTCCCCCAAGGGCCGTCGGCCTTTTGAAAGGTTGCTGCGGCTTCTTGAATTGGCCAAACTCTGGCAGGTGGAGTGGGAGCGAAATATATATATTACAATATTTATATTGCAGTGCCGATATGCCAATCGATGGGACATGGTGGAGAAAGTGATTTTCTCGGACGTCTGCGACCTGGCCAACACCTTCCTCGGCTGCGACCTTCTGAAAAACCGGGGGAGGCGGTAACGCGCCACCGGGCAGCAACCGCCGTCGTCTGTGAGTTCAGGGGCGGGTGCTGATGCTGCCCGAGTGGAGCATGCATTTGATCGATTTGATGCCGTTTTTGCCGCATTCGCCCGGCATGTGACCGCACGGGAGGCGGCCGTCGTTTTTCGGGGGCTGCTGCACCAGAGGGGGGGCCGGCGGTTTCGGTTTGGCGGGTTCGCGCGTCGGCG
>DATCTT010000065.1:0-17681 GCA_036567845.1 Candidatus Ozemibacteraceae bacterium
ATTTTTTTCTCAGGCGTCGAGTCCTATTCACAAAATCGAGGTTTCACCGAATTCTCAGGATCCGGGGTGACTGACGTGTTCCCGCTCACCCGTCAATCGCCTTCAGAAACCGTTGCCGGGAACCGGGCGATCGCCCTTCGACAGAGGTGGGAGATGAAAGTCGGCAAGCACAAGCCACGTGATCACAAAAGCCCTGAATCCTCAACCAAACTCAGTCCGCTTCAAAGCGGCATCAGGCCCACCCGACATCATCAAAGGGAACCGAACCGCAGAGAATAGAGCAGTGAACTTCAAGGGATGTCTGGGATGCGAGAGGGGCATTAAATTGTTAATGCTACATTGCAATTTTCAACATGTCTTGCTCAGAGTTGAAGAATGGCCGGCCGGAACGTGAAACGCCC
The DNA here is from genome assembly GCA_036567845.1 of Candidatus Ozemibacteraceae bacterium. Taxonomy (GTDB): domain Bacteria; phylum Muiribacteriota; class Ozemobacteria; order Ozemobacterales; family Ozemobacteraceae; genus MWAR01. The sequence continues at coordinate 402 of DATCTT010000065.1, forward strand.
CGCCGGGGGCCGGCGGGGCGTCGGGAGAACGAGGGGATCAGAACTTCTTCAGCTCATCGAGGCGGGCCTTGTAGGCGCTGCCGTTGCGATGGGAGGCCTCGTGGCGGAGATGGGACTTCACGGCGGAGATGACATCGGCAATGTCGGACCGATCGGCCTTCGAGTAGGAGGAGATGTTGCGGAGGAAGGCCGCGTAGTAGATGCCGGTCTGGCCGTTGTTCTTCGACAGATCGCTGGTGACGACCTTGATCAGGAGCTTCGCATCGGCCTCGCGGTCGTAGGCAAGCAGCTGGTAGTCGGCTTCGATTTCGGCGGCGCGGGCCTTGCTGCCCTTCTTCGCGGAGACGGCCTGGGCCTTGACCGCGTCGGCATCCGAACTGATGGAAACCAGGTCGTTCATCAGCATGCCGATGGTGCGCTTCTGGCCGGAAGACTGGCCGCTCTGGCCGTTGTCCTGGCCCGGCTTGGGCTGTTCCGCAGGCGGCTGTTCCGCCGGGGGCTGCTCGGCAGGCGGCTGTTCGGCGGGCGGCTGTTCCGCAGGAGGCTGTTCAGCGGGGGGCAGAGGAGGCAGCGGAGCGGGATTTTCGCCCTGTCCAGGATTGTTGCCCTGACCGGGGTTATTGCCTTGTCCAGGATTGTTCCCCTGGCCGGGGTGGTTGCCGCAATGGCCCTTCACATAGCGCCAGTGGCCCTTCACATGCTGGCCATTCTTGTTGTAGTGGCCACACACCCAGACGCGGTTTTTCCGGCCGGTAACGGCTTTCTTCACGTTGACATGGGTGTCCATGATCTTGTTCTTGATCTTGTCGCCAACCGTCACGAAGGCCCGGCCGATCTTCTGGAAGAAGCCGACCTTGTTTTTCTTGTGGCAGTTGCCCGGCTTGCCGGCCGACACTTCGGCGGCCGTAAACAGTCCAAACATGAGCACCAGGGCCAGAACCTTGCTCAGGAATCCCGATTTCATTTCCGTCCTCCTCGAATCTCTTGAACCATCTCGTTTTGCCTTTGGGCCGCCATAAGTGAAGCAACATCCGTACCACTTCAGAAAAGGCGGTATCAGGCGCCTGGCGGCGGATTCGGGGAAAAATATGTCAGAAAACCGGCAAACCCTCTGAAATTTTCGGCAACGCCCTCACATACTTGCAGACCAACCACCGGAAGCGCGCATCAAGCGCATCATGCAGTTCATGGGCTGAAAAGCCGCCAGAACCTGTTGTCGAGGCCCGTCTCCGCGGGCGCAAGCCCCCTCAGGCCGAAGCCTGGACCTCGGCGTCCTGCAATGTCCTGCAGGATTCGGCATACAGCAGGATGCCGACCATCTCGAAAACCTTGACGTTGAGGTCCGTCAGTCCGGAAACGATCAGCCGCCCGCCCTTCTCGTCAACGATCTTCTCGGCAATCTCGAGAACCGAAGCAACGCAGGGGCTGGTGATGGCGACGGCGTTTCCGAAATCCACGACAAACCGCGTACGCCCCGCTGCCAGCTCCCCGACGACCTGTTCAACAAGCTGCCGGCCGGCATCCTCATTGAGGGGGCCGCGAAGGGAAATGATCGTCACTTCGCCTCGGCGCTCGGTTTGAATGGAAAATGCTTCGATGTTCATCGTGATCCTCTTTTCCCGGGAAGTGTATCAGATTCCCCCCGTATCCGTCATCCGGAATTTTTCCGGAAACGCCCCCCACCCCTGTCTGGATTTCGAAAGGGGGAATCCGCCACCGGCGGTGACCAGGTGACCGTGCTGAAACCGGGATCCCGTTCTGTCACTTGAATTTGAACAGTTTCTTGAGATCCTTTTCGAGGGTTTTCAGCTCCTTCTTGATCTGCTTCTGCGGTGAAACCGTTGCGGAGGCTGGTGCGGGCTGCGGCGCAGGTGCTGGAGCGGGGACCGCAGCCGTCGCCACCGACGGGGTGACGGGTGCCGGAGCAGGCTCGGGAGTCGGTGCAGGGGCCGGCTCGGGAGTCGGCTCGGGCTGCTTTTTCCCACCAAGAATCTTGCCGAGGTCACCGCCGAGCAGATCCCCGATCGAGGGCTTCTTCTGGGCAGCCGGGGCCGCCGTTCCCGACGCGGGTTCCTGTGTCTGAGGCTTCTTGCCGCCGGTCAGCACGTCCATCAGGGCATCCTTCGCCTTGTTCTCGGCGGCTTTCTTCAGCAGCTTGTCAAGCCGCAGATCAATGCCGGGCGAAAGCAGGCTACCCCGCACGCCGACCGGAATCTCGAGCATGGGCTGGTTCCCGACCAGGTCGCGAAGCACCTTGCTGGACTGGCATATCTCGCGCGGAAGCACCAGATTCGCGGTGCCGTCGAGCGTGGTGTCGAGGCCGACCGAGCCCTTGTATCCAAGCTGGCCATAGGGGCTCTTGAACAGAAGGTCATCCGAGTTCATACGACCGTTCTTAAACTCGAAATGGCCCTGCAGGCTCTTGATCACGCCGCTCGTGAGCTGGGGGGTGCTGAGCGCGTTGAAGATTTGCGCCGCGACCGGCGGGGCCTTGTAGCTGCCGCTCGCCATGTTCATCACCGAATCCCCGTTGAGCGAGTTGAGGCCGACGGTTGTGCCCGTGGCGACGAAGCTCATGTCGAGCCCGCCCTGCAGCACGTTTTTCATCGTCGTGTTCAGGCCGAGGAATTCCTGTGTCTGGAGCGACTTCACCCGGCTGTCGAAACCGAACCGGATCGGCGTCTCCTTCACGAACACCTTGCCCGAGGCGGTCATCTCGCCGCTGAACAGCGTCGCTTTCGCCCCGCTCACGGTCAGCACGCCGTCGGTGAACCGGAAGGGCGCGGACAGGTTCGTGAACGGGAATTTGAACATCGATCCACCCTTTGAGACAGGCGCATCGAACGTCCCAGCGGGGAGTTTCGCCGTGCCATCGACGACGACCTGCGCGATCGGCCCCGTGACCCTGCCCGATGCCATGCCCGAGCCTTCGGCGCGGTAGCCGGTGCCGGCGAGGAAATACGCCCCGATATCGGTCAGATCGAGGGGCTGGACGGCATACTGAAACGTGAGCCTGAACCCGGCCCAGTCGTCGATACTGCCGGCAAGCCGCACCGTCGAGCTGCCCCAGCCCATCTGCAGGCCTTCCGTTTTCAGACCCTTGCGATCGAACTTCACGGGGCCAACGATGCCGGTCAGGGGGCGCAGGATCGCCGGATGGACAAGGCCGCCCCCCGCGATCACGGCATTGCCCGAGACATCCGGCTCGTCGGCGGGACCCTTCACGACGACGTCGAGATCGGCGCGACCGGTAAACGCCAGGTCGGCGGGAAACGCCGGCACGTTGCGGGCGATGATGCTCCGGATCTCGCCGAGATCGACGCGCTGCATCGATCCCGTGGCATCCACCCGGGGCCGGGCGAGATAATCGGTCAGCGAGCCGGAAATCGCGATCGTGCCGCCAATCAGGCCCGCTTTCAGATCCGTGATCGAGATCCGTGCCGGGTCGATCTCGGCGATACCGGTCATTCCGGTCGCCTTGACGCCCCGCGAGGGAATCTCGAGATCGACATTCTTCAGTTCGAGCCGCCCCGACGGCCGGGGCTTTTTCAGGGTGCCGCCGATCGCCGCATTCAGGGCCACGCGGCCAGCCAGACGCGCCTGTTTCTTGAACAGGTCGTTCTCGATCGGCAGCGCCTCCTTCACCGTGGCCAGGTCGGCCGTCGCCGATGCCTGCAGGTCGAAGGCCGGGTCAGCCCCGTTTTTCACCGAGCCGGCGAGATGCACCGACATGCCGAGCGCATCGGCGCGGCATTCGTGAATCTGGATCGTGCCGCCCGTCGCGTTCACCTTCGTCAGGCCGAGACGAACCCGGTCGAGCTTCACGGGGGCCATCCCTGGCGCCGGAATTGCCCGGATCTTCTCGCCCTCGAGCTCCCCCGTCAGCACAACATCCGTGCCGTCGATGCTGACCGTTCCGGAGAATGCGGCGGTTCCCTCGGGCTTTGCGTCGAGAACCGTCTTCGGCAGGAGCTTCCGAAAATCCGTCAGGACGGAGGATATATCCATGCGTATAGAAACACTTCCAGAGCCGGCGGTTTTTTTCCCGAGCGTAACCTTGCCGCCGTCGGACGTGAGGCCGATGCCCCGGATTTCGGCCGACAGCTTCTCCCACTCCACCCGGCCGTCGTCATACCGCACGGCGCCCTGGGCCAGTTTCAGCAGAGCCGGGAGGCTCGAGTGCCTCACCACGAGGCCCTGAGGTTTGGCCCAGGCCGTCACATCCCGCGCCGCACCATCGACGAGGGAAAGTCGCACCTCGCCGCCCAGCCGCCCGTCGTCGATTTTCACGTCGGGCATCGGGGGCAGGTATTTGCCGGCGAGCTCCATCAGGCGCTTGACCGGCAGTGGTTCAAGCGAAATCGCGGCCGAACCGTTCAGCGGCGAAAGGGAAGAGGCCTCGAAACTCCCCTTCAGCGCGATGTCGGGGGCGCAGGCGAGAGCGATGTTCCGCACCGAAAGAGCCCCGAAGCGGTCAAACGCCACGTCGGCCGAGAGATTCGCCGCACCCAGGCCGGGTGGCAGCTCGACCGAGGACGGCAGAAGCCCGCGCAGCTTCGCGACATCGACATTGTTGAGCTTCACCTGGGCCACGAGCTTCTCGGGCGGCTGCAGCTCCCCCTTCACGGCGATCGTGCCGAACTCTTCCACGGTGACCTCGGTGTCGATCGGCAGCGAGGTTCCCATCAGTGATTTTTTCATCGCCAAGCGCGGCATGGCCGCCACATAGGTCTTCCCGCTTCCCCGGTCCTGGAGGACAAATCGGACCTGATCGATCTCGATCTGACGCAGGGGCAGGTCCTTCATGTCGAACGCGCCGGCCGCATCCTGTCCGGAAGCTGCGGGCGCGGCAGACGGCTGTCCGGGCAGCACAAGCCGCCCATCGGCCTCGCGGGTCAGCTGCCCGGTGATGGACGAGATGTAGACGCTTTCGAGCATGACCTTCCCCGAAAGCAGCTCGAACATGTCGGGCGTCGCAGCGGCCATCCCGATCTCGACGAGCGGGAGCGCGGGAGAGGCGGGATCCCCGACCCGCAGCCCTGTGACGGTGATGGTCGGCCACTTCAGCCCCACCTCGGCAACCGAAACGGGCATGCCGAGGGCCTGCCCCGCTTTTTCCTCGAGCTGGCGCTTGAGCGCGATCGGATCCAGATAGTTCACGTAGGCGTAATACACCGCGCCCACTGCCACCAGAGCCAGGAACGCAATCGCGCCCAGGCCGATGCCGATCAGCCGCGCCCGGGTCGAGCGGGGCTTTTCTTCCAGCTCGTGAGAGGGTTGCTCGGGGGAAACAGCGGGTTGCACAGGTTCCATCGTATGCCTCCGTTACACCAACAGGGGATCAGAAAAAACGAATCATCCGGATGGAATGATACGCCGAATCCCGTAGCCGGGGAAAGCCCGCATCGTCTCTTCCGCTCCGGGAAAGGATCTACACACGCGCACGATCGTTCCCGTCACCGGAGACCACGACCAAAGCTTCGGGATTTCCCGAGGAACGCCGAAGAGAGTATCTGAATGAATCAGACGATGCACCCCCCCGCCGGGAACCATTCCACCGCATTCTGCCTTCACCGGAACTTCGCGGTGCTGATCGCCGTGCTCACGATGATCGTCTCGGCCGGCTGTAATACGGGCCTCCAGTTCAACCCCCTGCCAGCCGGGGAGTATTACACCCTTGCCGGCTCGATCAGCCTCACCGACCCCGTCGAGGGCGACCTCGTCACCGCCTCGCCGACCGTCCGCCCCTCGCTGATGACAATGAGCGACTACACGAAGTTCCAGCTCGTTTCCGGTGACCGCACCTCCTGGGCCGCCCGGGACGGCACGTTCACGCTGACCAAAGTGCCCTTTTCGGCCGAAACCGTGCTCGAAGCCCGGGCCGGCAAGATCGCCCTGCGACGCCGCCTGTTCCCCCGGGACCTCCGGGAAACCGACGTGTCGAAGCTGCGCATCACGGTCGAGTCGACGGCCATCGCCCTGATCTGGGAACGGGCGCATCAGATGGGGAAAGAGCTGACCGAATGGGACATCGCGGCCCGCGAGTATCAGCCCGCGATCGCGAGCGTGACCCGCGCGATCCGGTTCGCCCTGCAGATGGCGCCGGCCAACGTCCCCGGCACGATTCTCGGCCTAGAGATGGTCAAAACACCCGTGCTCGACGCCGCCTCTCTGATCGAGCCCCGGGAATCGACGTTGCGCGAGGCGCTGCGGGTGCTCGAAAACGCGGTGCTGCGCGAGAACCACGATCTGATCGCGAACTACGTCTCGACCTCGTTCGGAAACGACTGGGATTCGTCCGCCTCCTGGAGGGATCTTCTCGAACGAACCGGAACGTATTTCGACGGGTATGACATCCCGGTTGCATCCTGGACGATGCTCGATATGGAACTTCTGCCCGGCTCGAAGGCCCGCATCCGGCTTGCGATGGAAGCCCGGTGGAGTCACTTTTTCTCGGGCACCGACGGCACGACCGGGGTGTTCGTGTCAGACATCCTCTGGCAGAAAGAGGGAACATTCTGGAAAATCATCCGGAATTTTCCCTACAAGCCGACCGACCCGCGCCAGGTTGGCGCCGACGCGCGCTGGGGCCAGATCGCCGCGGCCCACGCCGAGCTTCAGGCTGCTCTCGGAAACGAAAACATGACGGTTCTCGAATCGCTCGTTTCGCCGAATTTCGGCAACGACTGGGATCTCAACAGCACCTGGACGGATCTCATGGAGACGGCGAAAGCCCGGTTCGACGCCTGCGACGTGAAGATCGCGACCTACAGCATCGGCACGATCGAGTTCAACGGCCCCGACCTCGCCCGTGTCCACTGCTCCGCCCAGGTCCGGGTCATCCGTTTGCTGCCCGGCATCGACGTCGACTCGGGACCGATCAACGCCATCGTCGAGTGGCGGCGCGAAAGCGGGGTCTGGAAGCTCGCCCGCAATCTTCCCTACCGGTTCTCCCACCCGACGAACATCCGATAATCCCGGTTTCAAGAACGTTCCGGGGAGGTCGGGTTGACAGGTCGGATCGATTTCCTTATGCTTTGGAAATTCCCGCTCATGATTCGATCCGACAACGGAGGTAGGAAGTTGACCGTACGTTCAATCGCCACGGCCATCGTGTTCATATTCTCGCTCGCCGCCGGCGCGGCAGCCGCCCCAATCCCGATCACCGAGATCGCCGCAAAGCTTCACAAGCCACTCGACGCCGGAACCGTCTACCAGAAAACCCCCACCGTGCAAGTTATGGTCGAGTTCGGCGTTGCCTCGTGGTATCACTGCCCGACAAAGCCCGAACAGGTCGACAACCCGAAACTTGGCATCCGTGACGCCATCTACCCGATCGCCCACAAGACACTGCCGTTCGGCACCCTGGTCAAAGTGATCAATCCGGCCAACGGGAAAAAGATCCTGGCCCGCGTCATCGATCGGGGCCCCTTCATCGCCGGCCGAATCATCGATCTCGACCAGCATGGCGCGAAAGCCCTCGGCATCGGCGGCATCGGCAGAGTCATCACGAAAATCTATAAGGTCGATTACGATCAGCTCGCCCAGGCGCGCTGAACCGCATCCACAACTCCCCCGGCCGGCATGGCCTTTCAGTGACCATGCCCGATGCCGCGCATGAAAGGACACCGCATGTTGTCACGCTCCCCTCTCCATGGCCTTCTCCTTACCGGTGTGCTCGGCCTCGCCCTCGTCTCGCCAGCTTCCGCCCTCTCGAAAAGCGGCGCCAGTCTTCTCGAGTCGCTCCGCTCGAAAGTCGACACGAAACCCAACCAGGCGCCCGTTCCGGAATCCCCTTCGAAGCCCGTCGTGATCTTCCAGGAGCCGGCGGCCGCCCCCGAAAAGGGGTATGAGCCAGGCGCGGTGGTCCCGGAACCCGTCGACAGCGCGGAGGAGCCCGGCAAGCCCGCTCCCGAAGCGAAACCGGCGCAATCCGCCACCAAGGCTGACGACAAACAGCCGAAGACGGACATGTCGAAGCCCGAGCCGGCCCGTTCCGATGGCCCGGGGAGCCTCCTCGGAAAACCGCCGGCCGTCCAGGCTGATCCTGCCGTTCAGACCGCCGCCCCAAACATGCAGGATGTGCTCGAAAAGCTCGAAGCACTCAGAAAGCGACTTGAGAAGGGGTCTTCCAAGAGCCGCACCCCTAAAAATCCTGCTGATGAAAAGGTGAAAACCGGGACACTGACGCTGAAAGAACCGCCCCAAATGCCCAAAGCCCCAGCTCCGTCTGCGCCAGCAACCTTGGAAACTCCGTCCGAGACGACGGACGCCCCAATCGTTCAGGAAACACGCCCGGCTGACGGCTCGGCCCGCCAGTTCGGTGAACTCACCGATGCCGAGCTGATCCAGTATGCCCACGAGCATGTCTGGAGCTCTGAAAAGTCCCGGAAGCACAATCCTCCCGTGACGCCCCCGACCACGAAGGCGAAGAAAAAGAAGAAGGATGCGAAGGAAGACAAGACGCCCGTCAAGGCCAGCCCCAAGAAACCTGCCGTGACGGGAAAGGCCGCGACAGGCTCGGCGAAAGCCCCGGCAAGCCCCAAGAAGGCGAATACCGGTTCCGCCAAAGCCCCGTCGGTCGTTGTTCAGAAAGCGGTCAGATAAACCACGACGCAGCGATCCGGTACCATAAAAAAATCCGGGGGCGGGTTTCCAGAGATGGAGCCCGCCCCCGGTTCTTTCAGGGGAACGTCAGATCACTTTTTCAGCGCCGCGAGCCGGCTGATAACCTCGGGGTTGTTTGGATCGAGGCGGAGAGCCTCGGTCAGAATCGCCTCGAGCTCCTTCCCCTTCTTGGGGTCCTTGGCGAGCTCGTTCGCGATCTCAAGGCGGATCTGCACATGGATCGGGTCGAAGGTGACCGGCACATTCTCTTCGCGCAGCAGGGCGGCGGCCTTGGTTTCATCCATCTCTTTCACGAGGCCGGGGGCCTGGGAGCGAATGTAGTCGATCTGGCGCAGGGCCGTCTTCTCGTCGGGATCGAGCCGGCGGGAGAGCAGGTAACAAGCGAGGCCGGCCCGGAAGTTGCGCCGGTCGACGAAGAGATACCCGATCCCGCGGAGCGCGGCGGCGAAATCGACGGGATTGTCGGCCAGTTCGAGCGCCTTGAGATACGTGACGAAAATCTGGGCCGTCTCGATGGGGCTTTTCTGATGATGCAGCATGAACCCGCGCTCGACGTGGAACGCCGCCCGGACCGGATCCCAGAAGATGGCCTTCTGGAGCAGATCGAGCGCCTCGTCCGGCTTGCCTTCCTGGAAGCTGATCATGGCCTGGAAATAGTAGCCGTCGGCGATCGGCTGCTGGGTCCAGTTCACCTGGACGTTCCCGCGGCCCTGCTTTTTCAGCTGGTGCTCATACAGCTTTTTGCCCATCAGGCTCGAAAAGCTGCGCGTCTCGGTGGTTGGGGTGTCGACGAGCTTCTCGCTGCCAAACGTCATGTCCTTCGCCACGGCGCGAGCTTCGGCGTAGTTGCCGCCTTTGATCCGCTCCATGACGGTGATCATCATCTGGTTCGAGAGGACGATCGGGTTGACGGGCTGGGAAGCCGAGGCCGGGGCCGGCGTTTTCGAGGGCGGCGCGGCATGCAGGGCGGAGCACGCGGCGCAGGCCGCGGCGACGATCAGAAAACGAAGTTCTTGGCGCATCTGTGCGGATCCTTTCATCGGTCGGTAGGCCCGAATCATACCCCCCGCCTTCCCACAATGCAAGTGCTCACACGTCGTGAATCGCCGCCTCACGGGCACACCCATGCGTGAAATTTCCGGCATCCGAGATGACGAAATTTCGCCATTCCGACTCCTCGTTTCCCGAGATGGAGCCCCCCAAGCTCACTCCATGGACGGCATGGTTATTGCTTCCTTCAGGCCATATCGATCAGAATTCTGTCCGGAGTTGAGGAGGATGCGCATGTTCCGACGACTGTCCGCCATCATGGCGATCGCCCTGTTCGTCGCCGCCCCGGTGTCCGCGTTCGATCGCGACGCCATGAAAACCGCTCTCGACGAGCTTTCCCAAGGCATCGCCCAGTCCGCCTACACGATGAACGAGACGGATGCCGCCTCCCGCGAGGCCTTCAACACCGTCGCAGCCCAGACCGAGCGCCGGGAACAGGCGCTGCGCAGCATGATCGGCGGAATCGAATCCGCAGATGACCTGCGCACGGCCCTCGAAGCCGCCCGTGACTTTTCCTCCGGGAAGGGCGCTCTCGAAGCCCAGACGACCGGCGTGGCCCTCCAGATGCTCAAGGAGCGCGCGGCGTTCCTGAACGTGGCGGATTTCACCACCGATGCCGAGTTGCAGCGCGCCGCCACCGAAGTCGCGTCGGCCGAGATCGACCGCGCAGCCGCTTCCGGCCAGCTGCTCTCTTCCCGCCAGCGCGGCCTTGTCGTTATCCAGATGCCGATCGTCGAAGCCGTGATCTCGGTCGACGACAACAAGGAAAACCGGCGCATCGACCATCTGAAGGAGATCTTCAGCCGCCACGAGTGCAAGGTGATGGCCTCCCACGTCGATGAGAGCGGTGACAAGCCGATGACCAACTTCTACGTGTCAGGCCGCAAATATGTCATCGAGGCACTGATGCGCAACTACAAGGGCGTCACCGTGGCGAACGATCTGAAGGCAATTCTGGTGCTCACGACCGGCGGCTTCTGGGGCAAGAAGAGTATCGAAGTCGTCGTCGAGCCCAAGCGTGACGCGGCCGAGAAGGGCTCGCTGGCCTGGTATCAGGCGGTTCTCGAAAAGGACCCCTACACATGGATGGCCGAGAACGATTACGGCAAGCTCTCGACGATGGGCAAGGTCGAGACGGTCGGGGGCGAGCAGAAGCTGCTCCTGAAGAACGCCAAGATGGACATGTGGGTCGTTCCGGCTGGCGGAACCCGCCGCGATGCGATCTACGTCAACAGCAGCGAGTACGGCGACCTGTATGTGGCCGCTCACTGAGCCCAGGCAGCGAGAAAGAGAGGAATTCACGATGAAGAACGTCAAGAACCTGGTCCTGAATGTCCTGGCTGCCGGCTGTCTGATGATCCCCCTCAACGCCTTTGCAGCCGAGCCGGCCGACATCGAGGCGCTCGAAAAGACGCTGATCCAGAAGGAAACCGAGCTGCTCGAGCCGGAACTCAAGCTCGACAAGCTGTTCATCGAGCGCAGCAAGCTCGACGGCTTCGGCGGCATCTTCCAGGGCAGCAAGAAGAAGGCGATCGAGAAGCAGATCGACGAGACGAGCGCGACTATCAAGACCATGTATGGCGAGATGGTCGCCCTGCAGAAACAGGTGCAGGAGATGGTATATAACGTCGCCTATTCTTTCGAGAAGAAGGGCGAGTATCGCAAGGCCATCGAGTATTACCTCAAGATCGACCGCCAGGACGACAACGTCAAGTCGCGCCTTGCCGCGTGCTTCAAGGCTCTGAAGGAGTATCAGCAGGCAATCCAGTGGCTGCTGCGCATGTCACGGACTGACGCCACCCTGCTCGAGGTGGCCGACTGCTACCGCCTCGACGACCGGATGAAGGATGCGATCTACTGGCTGTTCCAGATCGTCGAGCCCATCGACGGGAACGCGGCCGAGCTCACCGCCCTCACTCAGCTCGAGTCCTGGAACTACCCCCAGAAGGCGGCCGACTACCCCGACTTCAACCAGCGGCTTTCGGATGTCTACCTGTCGAAGGCCGTCCTGAACGTGCAGGCCGACTACACCACCGCCAAGGCCGACTACACAAAGGCCGTCACGCTCCTTGCCGGCAACGGCGATCAGAAGGCGGCCAGCCTCGGTATCGTCACCCGGACCCAAGGCCAGTATCAGGCTGCGCTGGACATGCTCTCGCAGCAGCGGGAAGCGGCGGAGCGCAACTACGAGAACAAGCTGCGCGAGGCCCGGAGCGAGTATGACGACGCCCAGTACCGGTACCGCCGGGCGCAGGACGACGCCGACCGCGAGTACAACAACCGCCTCGACCACACCCGCCGCCAAGTGGAGCGCGCCGAAGCCGAACTGCGCACCGCCGAGGCCCAGAACCCCCAGGTGCCCGAACAGGTCGCCCAGGCCCGCCAGCGGGTCGACCAGGCCCGCCGCGAGTATGATCACCTGCGCAACAACCGGATGTGGTTCATCGACGATTACGTCGCACCCTACAAGCGCGAGATGGAACGGGCGCAGGACAAGTATGAAGACATCATGCGCCGTCGGACTGAGATCATCGAAAATTATATCGCTCCATATAAACGCCAGGTCGAGGCAACCCGCAAGCGGCTCGACACCATCACCAACCTCCACCAGGCCACCTACGGTCTCCAGTAATACCGCACAGCCCTCTCCAACACCCCGGCACACCGCCGGGGTGTTTCATTTCAGGAGCGAAATTCGAAAACAGCGTCCCTACAGAACAGAGATCCTCCGTTGAAAAAATCAAAATTTTCAGGACTGTGGCGAGGAAAACGTTCATCAAAGAGCACACGATGAACACAGAGGTCTCACAGAGATTTCTATGTTCCTCCGTGAAACCTCTGTGTCTCTGCGGTGAACCGTTCCTTTCCTTCCGTGCTCTTGTGGTGAACCTCGAATATCTGCCGGGTTGTACATCGGGGCGGATTGTGATACATCTTTGAGAAATTCGATCGAACGTTCATCACCAAGTGGGGATCATATGCACGGAAACGGAATCAGAAGCACAGGAGGCGGGCTCCTCAAGGTCTTCGCGCTGCTGCTCGTCGCGGCCTTTTTCTGTGGTCAGGATCCGGTCGGGGTCGCCTCATCGGGAACGGGCGGCGGCGAACTGCGCCCCATCATCGGCCTGCTCATGATAGACCCGGCCCGGGCTTCGGGCTCGGCAACCACCGGGGTTCCGGACCGCCTCCGGCCGTATCGCGATGCTGTCGCAAGCTGGGGGGCCATCGTCGTTTCCCTTGCACTGACCGATCCTGCCACGGTCTCCGCGAAACTTCTCGCCGGTATCGATGGGCTGCTGGTGCCGGGCGGGGACGACATCGACCCGATGCTGTATGGCGAGCGGCCTCACCCCAATCTCGAAAAGGTGAACCGCGCCTTCGACGAGTTCGAACTGGCCGCCCTGAAGAGCGCGGCCGACCGGGGTATTCCGGTTCTCGGGATCTGCCGCGGCCATCAGCTCATGAACGTGTTCCGCGGCGGCACCCTGTGGCAGGACATCCCCAGCATGGCTGCCTCGGGGAGTCGGCTAGCCCACCGCATCCGGGTCGACGGCCAATCGGCGCCGTGTTCGCACACGGTCGGAATCGAGCCCGAGACGTTGCTCGGCGACCTCCTAGCCTCACCAACGGTTGGGGTGAACTCGTATCACCACCAAGCCGTGAAAGAGCCGGGCCGCGACCTGCGCGTCACAGCAACATCCCCCGACGGGCTCGTCGAGGCGCTCGAGTCCACGACCGGCCCGTTCTTCGTCGGGGTCCAGTTTCATCCCGAAAAGATGCTGCCGGAGCGGGCCGAGTTCGGCCGCCTGTTCGAGGCGTTCGTCGATGCCTCCCGCCGGTATCGGATGATGTCTAAGGATATAAAATAAAATATATCACTTCGAAGGAGAGCATCACATGGGAACGATCATCCTCGGCGTCAACTCGGCCTATCACGAGTCTTCGGTCTGTCTGCTTCGCAACGGGGTGATCGTCAGTGCCGTCGAGGAGGAGCGGTTCAACCGGGTCAAGCATGCCAAGTGCGCCCGCGTCGACAATCCCGACGTGCTGCCCGACAAAGCGCTTGAATGGACGCTGCGCCATGCCGGAATCACGGCCGATCAGGTCGATCATATTGCGTTTTCCTTCGACCCCGAGGCCCGGCTCGTGGCCAACAGCAATCTCAACACGACGGGCATTCCGGCCGGCGACTACGGCACACCGGAAGGCGAAGCCACGTTCCATCGGCATCTCCACCTGGCGGCGGACGAGCTGAAACGCCGGTTCCCCCGTGCGCAGTTCCACTTCCTGCCCCATCACATCTGCCATGCCGGCAGCGCTTTCTACCCCTCGAAACACGAAAAGGCCGCCGTCCTGACGATCGACGGGATCGGCGAGTTCACGACCACCTGGCTGGGCATCGGCGATGGGAACAAGCTGACGCCGGTCCTCGAGGTCCCGTATCCCAACTCGCTCGGCTTCGTCTGGGAGAAGATGTCGGAGCATCTCGGGTTCGACATTTACGGCGGCCCTGGCAAGCTGATGGGCTACGCCTGCATTTCTGACCCGGTCGGCGAGGATACTGGCGTCGATTATGCCGAGCGGTTCCGGAAGGTGATCAGGCTGACGGATGATGGGTTCACCGTCGACAACACGATCATGAAGTTCCGCACCCCGGACTTCAGTGGTATCGAGAAGCTGTTCGGACCGCGCCGGCGCGCGATTGTCGACCGGTTCGAGGAAGCGAGCATCGCGGCCGGCCTCCAGACCGTCACCGAGGAGGTGTTCGTCCACCTCGCCAAGCTGCTCCACAAGAAGACCGGTCTCGACACGTTGTGCATGGCCGGCGGTGTGGCGCTCAACTGCGTCGCGAACGCCCGGATCCTCGCCGAGACGCCGATCCGGCACCTGCACGTTCAGCCGGCCGCGAATGATGCCGGCACGGCGGTCGGGGCGGCATGCCATCTGTGGTGTCATATTCTTGGGAATACAAAACGTCCGGTGCTCGAGCACACGTATCTCGGCCCCGAGTATTCGGAGCAGGAAATCAAGACGGCGCTCGATGCAGCCGGTCTCGTGGGCGAGAAGTGCGACGACCTGCCGGCCCGCGTGGCCCGGATGGTCTACGACGGCGGCGTCGTCGCCTGGTTCCAGGGGCGGCTCGAGTTTGGGCCGCGCGCCTTGGGGAATCGCTCGATCCTGGCCGATCCGAGCCGTTTCGACATCCGCAGCCGTCTGAATGCGAAGGTGAAGGAGCGGGAGAGTTTCCGCCCCTTCGCCCCGAGCGTCCTCGCCGAGGATGTCTGGCGGCATCTGCGGGTGCCGGCGGATCTCGACGCGGCGGAGTACATGCTGCTCGCGCTGCCCGTCAAGGAGCCGCGGGACGGCCAGCGCATTCCGGCTGTCGTCCAGGAGAACGGGATCACCCGCGTCGCGACTTCGCGGGCGCATGTGGTTCGGCCCGAGGTCAACCCGATCTATGCGCGGCTGCTCCAGGAGATGAAGAGTCTTTCGGGGCTCGGGATGATCCTGAACACCTCGTTCAACATCAGTGAGCCGATCGTGTGTTCCCCGGCTGATGCCATCGGGTGCTTCAAGCGGTCGAAGATGGATGCGCTCGCCATCGGGCCGTTCCTGGTCAAACGGTGAACGGGCGGATCGACCCGCGGAAGCCGGCCTGGGTCGAGCGCGTGCCGA
The DNA here is from genome assembly GCA_036567845.1 of Candidatus Ozemibacteraceae bacterium. Lineage (GTDB taxonomy): Bacteria > Muiribacteriota > Ozemobacteria > Ozemobacterales > Ozemobacteraceae > MWAR01. The sequence goes on from DATCTT010000065.1 coordinate 15,756, forward strand.
CCCGGATCGCCGGAAAGCCCTCGACGAGGCTGATCTTCATCTTCCGGGCGCCTGGCTGCGGTTATGCCCACCGGTCGGGCGGAGGCTGCACGAACTGCGGCTTCGGACCGATGACGCTCGAAGACACCCCCTGGACCCCTGCCGATCTGATGGCCCAGGCGGATACGGTGTTCGGCAAGCCAGGCGCGCTCGACGACGTCGGGGAAGTCGATCTGTACAACTCCGGCTCGTTCTACGCCGACGCCGAGCTTCCTGCGGATGTCCGTTCTTATGTGCTCGGCCTGCTCGGTACGGCCGGGGTGCCGCGCATTCTCGTCGAGTCGCGGCCGGAGTTCATCACGCCGGAACGGATCGCGGCATCGCGGGAGCTGCTTCCGAAAAGCTTTCTCGAGGTCGGTATCGGCCTCGAGAGTGCCGATGAGGTCATCCGCGAACGGTTCATCAACAAGGGATTCGGCCTTCCCGAGTTCGAGCGCGCCGCCGGGGTTCTTGCCGAAGCCGGCGCGGGGCTTCTCGTGAACGTGCTGCTTAAGCCCCTGGGGCCGGCAGATGATGCCGCAGCCGTCACGGATGTCGTGAATACCGGAAAATATATATTCGACCTCGCACACAGAATCTCCCTGCCGGCACGGGTCGCCCTTCAACCGGTGTTCGTCGCACCGGGCACGCTGCTCGAGCGGGAGTTTCTCGCCGGCCGGTACTGCCCTGTCTCCCTCTGGGCAGTCGTCGATGCGGTCACCGTGCTCGCAGGCCTGGGCGAAACGGTCGTCGGCCTAAGCGACGAGGGCCTCGAACCGAAACGCATCCCCGCCGGTTGCGGCCGCTGTGACGCGGCAATCCGTGATGCCCTGCGCCTCTTCAACCGCACCGGCGACCTGGCCCCGCTCCGGGCCCTCACCTGCCGATGCCGCTCCGGAGCACTCACCACCTGAAAGCCTGCTTCGTCACGTTCCGAAGGGAAACACCTTCATGCATTCGTGGACAGCGCCGGTGGAGTTGAGGCGGCTGCGGACCAGCTCGATACAGTCGGCGCGCCATTCCCGATCGAACGACATCGGCCGGCCCGGGGCATGCGGGCCGCGGGGTCGGGCGATCGTGAGATGCCCCTTGAACGGCTTTGGATCCGCCCAGGCCTGAACTCCGGGCAGCAGAGCGGCGCTGAGTTTCAACAGCTCTGGCGACTCCACGTGAATGAACCAGACGCGAGGTTTCTGGTCGTTCGGGAAGCCGCCGGCGACTCCCAATCGGATCGTGAAGGGGGTAACGGTGCGCGCAGCCGCCTCACCGGCGGCAATCACCGAGGGCAGGGCCTCGTCGGGCACCTCCCCCATGAACGCCAGGGTGATGTGAAGCTGCGCCTCGGGCGACGGTCGCCAGTCGCGGCCCATCGACTCGGCCGCCTGGCGCAGCTCGCGCCGGATCTCTGCCGGCACCGGCACCGCATAGAACAATCGCATCGTCATACCAGCCTCCTCGAGCCAGATAAAAACGCACCACAGAAATACCACGTTGAAAAAAATCAAGAATTTCAGGATCGAAGGCGAGGAAAACGCTCATCGCAGAGCACAAGATGAACACAGAGGCCGACGCATCGCGATACGCCCCTGTGAACGAAAATACGATTCGCATTCTCTCATTCCAGGATAGCATCTGGGGCGGGTTTGAAACCCGCCCCTACGATTTGGATAGGCATCGGGGCTCGTTCGATGCAGGATGTCACGACGAGACGGGGTGAAAACGGTTCCAACATTAGCGGGGATCGTCGCCTCGGAGGGCGTGCAGCAGAAGGGCGAGGGCGGCGTTGGCGGTGCGCTCTTTCACCTGGCGGCGCTCGCCGGGCCATTCGAGGCGCATCGATCGGGTGCCCGAAGTTCCAGAGACAGCGACGAACGCGAGACCGACGGGCTTGCCCTCGGCCGGGGCCGG
>DATCTT010000066.1:0-10124 GCA_036567845.1 Candidatus Ozemibacteraceae bacterium
CCTCGTGCTGGTCATGCTCCTGGCAAAGCCTCTCGTCATGCGGGGCCGGATGATCGACCGGGCATCCACGGCCCCGGGGGCCGTCGCCCTGGTCTCGGTCGCGCATGCCGTGACGCCAGTTGCGCTGGGCAGCGACGGAACGGTCCAGTTTCGCAACGCCGTGTACAGCGCGATTTCGGACCATCTCGAGGCGTGCGATCCCGAGCCGCCCGGGGGCATTCTGGCCCTGGCCCTGGCCCAGCTGCTGCTTGCGGCAGGAGTCGGGCTCTGGATCGGCACCGGCATCGACGAACCGGCGCATCTCATCCCGATCGCGCTGGTGGCCACGCTGGCGGATATCTGGAGCGTCTCGGCAGGGGCCACGGCGGTGATCATCCGGAGCGAGCAGATCCATTATTTTCTGCTCCGGTTCCCGCTGCTGGGGGGCCCCGAGCCGGCGATCCCCTTTCTCATCGGGTTGACGGATTTCCTGTTTTTTGGCATTTTCTACCAGGCAGCCCTGCGATTCGACCTCGGCGGCCGCCGCAATCTCGCCCTGCTCGGAGCCTCGTTCGTGATCGCCGTTTCAAGCGCCCTGCTTGCCGGCGTCGGGCTTCCCGTCCTGCCGTTCATGGGCCTGCTGTTCGTGGCCGGCAACTGGAGCCGCCTCCAGATGAAACGGGAGGATCTGAAGCAGACGGTCCTCTTCCTCGCAGGGGTCCTGCTGGTCTTTCTCGCGGTCACCCATCTGCTCCCGCTCCTGCGCGGCCGCCCCGGCTGACGCGCGTCATCCCCACTCTCGAGAGGAGTTTCCATGTACTCGTTTTACAAAATGCACGGCCTCGGCAATCATTTCGTATTTTTCGATGAAATGGGTCAGGACTGTTCGAGGCTGAAAAAGCCCCGCATCATCCAGCTTCTCTGCGATCAGCGCCGCGGCATCGGTGCTGACGGCATCATCTTCATCACCGAGCCGCGCGATCCCAAGCACCACTGCCGGATGCAGATGTTCAACATCGACGGCACCGAGGCCGAGATGTGCGGAAACGCGATCCGCGGGGTCGCCCATCTGTTCCGAGCCCACTGCCTCGGCATCGAGCCGGTGCTGATTGAGACCGGCGGCGGCCTGCGGGAGGTGCGGTTCGAGGGGGCGAAGGCCGGCACGGCCTATTACCGGGTCGAGATGGGCCCCGCGACGTTCGATCTCGTCCCGACGGGTGAGCTGGTTCCCGAGAAGGCGCGCAAGCCCCTCGACTGGGAGGGCGAAAAGCTCGACCCGATCTACGTGAATGTCGGAAACCCGCATGCCGCGTTATTCATCCCGGAGCCCTGGGACGAGGATGAGATGGTGCGCGTCGGAGCCTGGCTCGAGACGCATGCGAACCATCCGCGGCGGATCAATGTGGAGTTCGTCCAGGTGCTCTCCCCGCACGAAGTCCGGGTGCATGTATGGGAGCGCGGCTGCGGCATGACGCAGGCCTGTGGAACCGGTGCGACGGCCGTCACGGCGGCCGGCATCAAGGCAGGCAAGCTCCAGTCACCGGTGACAGTGCATATGCCGGGCGGGGACCTCTCGATCTCCCAGGAAAAAAACGGCACGTTATATATGGCCGGCCCCATCCAGGAAGTGGCCGCCGGCCGGCTGACCAGCGCTTTCCTGCACAATCTCCAGACCCTGGGCTGACGCGGGAATCCGAGGCAACCGATTCGGGCGAGGCAGGATGATGCCCGGTGTCATCCGCGCCTCGCCCGGATCGGATCTCCGGTCACCGTGACCGGCGCGGTTCGTGGTATGCAGAAGAGGTGTGACATGAGAGGCAGGAATGGATTCGGTGGTCTTGCTGCGGTGCTGGTCGCCGCCTGGGTTCTGACCTCGGGAGCGGCGCCGCTCCATGCCGTCGTCCGTCAGACGGCGGTCGCGAGCCAGTTTTATCCGGGTGACCCAGCCCGGCTCGAACGGGAAATTGACGATCTGTTCACCGCGGCTGGACCTGTTCCGGCGGTCGCGACCACGGCGCGCCTGGTCGGCCTGATCGTCCCGCACGCGGGCCACGCATACTCTGGAAAGACCGCCGCGAAAGCGTTCCGCGCCATCTCGGGACAGGTATTCGATAGAATATATATCATGGGCGTCGATCACCGTTCCGGCCTGCCGACCATCTCGGCGTGGCCGGAAGGCGCCTACGACACGCCGCTCGGCCCGGTGCCCGTCGATGCCAGCGCGACGCTCGAGCTGCTGGGGGCTGGAATCTGCGTGGCCGAGCCATCCCAGCATACCGAGGAGCACTCGATCGAGGTGGTGCTGCCGTTCTTCATCAGGGCCATCGGGCTGCGTCCGGCGGTTTTCCTGAGCATCGGCGGCAGCCCCGCAAACGGCAGGCTGCTCGGCAGAGAACTCCAGCGTCGGCTCGCGGGTTTTTCGGGAAGAGCGCTGCTGATCGCCTCCAGCGACTGGTCGCATTATCACCCCGCTTCGGCCGCAGCGGTGCTGGATGAGCGGGGCCTCGCCTCGGTACGGGCCCTGGATCCCGATGGCCTCATCGGGGCCTGCGAGACGGGCGGAACGGAACTGTGCGGCCTGAACGGCGTCGTAGCCCTGCTCGAGGTGATGAAGGCGGCATCGGCAAGCGTGACCGTGCTCGAACGCACCGACTCGGGGGAAACGACCGGGGATCGGGAGCAGGTCGTCGGGTATGCCGCGGTCGTCTTCGAGGCGGCGGGCCTGCCGGGAGAGCCGGTCGGGCAGCCCCCTTCCCCAAAGCCTGAACACATGGAGGAGCGGATGAACGAGTTTCACAGGGAAGCCCTCGCGGCGGTCCGAACGACGCTGGAGGCTGTTCTGAACGGAAAGCCGAAGCCCGTCCTGACCTTGAAGGATCCACGGTTCGGCGAGAAATGCGGGGTGTTCGTAACCCTCAAGAGAGCAGGCGAGCTGCGCGGCTGCATCGGCCTCATCGAGGGCCGGGAAGCCCTTGCAAACGGCATCCAGGAGATGGCGATCGCTGCGGCGACGGAAGACCCGCGATTCGACCCGGTCGAGGCGGGGGAGCTGCCCAACATCGCTATCGAGATCTCGGTCCTTTCCCCGATGATTCCCGTGACGCGGCTCGAGGAGATCGAGGTCGGGCGCGACGGACTGCTGCTGCGGAAATACCCGGGTTCTGGGCTGCTGCTGCCGCAGGTGCCGACCGAGTATGGCTGGGACCGGGACACGTATCTGAACCATCTCTGCCTCAAAGCGGGTCTGCCGCCCGGCAGCCACCTCGCGTCGGACGGGAAGAGCTTGGCCCCCGATGCGAAACTGTGGCGGTTCACGGCCGAGGTGTTCGGGGAAAAGCCTGAATAGTGGACGCTTTCCCCGTTGTCTGCTAGACTGAAGAGTACATGAGGCATCCGGCTGCCCGTAACGAATGGCAGCGGAAAGGAGAGCGACCATGAATCGACGGGGCTTTGCGTACATTCTCGCCGTCCTGATTCTCGGTCTTCTCGCGTTCATGGGGCTGTTCCTGAAACAGACGACGAGCACCGAATACACCCATGCGGCGTATTCGGTGTATGCCACGATGGCCCAGCAGCTCGCCGAAGCCGCGGCTGACGAGGCGTTCGTCCAGATCGACAAGCTGTTCCGTGACGGCAGTGCCGACGGGAAAAAGGGGCCGTTGCTGCGGCAGCTGGCAACCTCAGATTACCGCGATAAAGGCGGTTCGACGGGGTTAAACCCGAAACTCCTGGATGTGCTTCCTCCCTTCAAGAATTACGTCACCCAGACGAATGCGTTGATTTCGCTGCACATGACGCGGGCCGGATTCGAGATCGAGAGCGTCCAGCCGCGCATCACGGACTGCCGGCCAATCGACCACCGGCCGCTGACCAAACCGGAATGCATGTTCATCCCGAAAGATCGGGCCGACCAGTCGTTCGACACGACGATGTCGCGCGATTTTTACCTGAGTATCGGGTTCGACGTGACGGTGGCCGTAACGAGCGGTCTGAAGAAGAGCCGTTTTTTCTTCCAGATCACGCGAGACATGAAAGTGATCAACGTAGGGCCGATCGGCCGAAATTACACCCTGTTCAGCTGTCTTGGCGTCGACCCGCGCGACCCGAGCGAGGTCGCGAACGATCTGTCGCGCGGCGACGGCCGGCTGGTGCTGTGGAACCACCCTTACCAGTCGCGCGTCTATATCCACGGTCCAGCCGTGATCGGCCTCGAGAACCCGGACACGAACCCGGCCTCGGCGGACAAGGGCGAGATGTATGGCGCCTTCATGCAGACCAGCCCCGACGGCAAGCCCGGCTTCAATCTGGCTTTCCAGTATTCTGATACATACAATGGACTATCTTATCTTCCTTACCCCGCCCGCGCCCTCTGGGAAGGCCGAGATTACAGCTACTGGAACAACCTCGACAACACGAAAAAAGATCTCGACACGATGACCGAGAACGAAAAGAAGATGTTCGGGCACAACACCTACAAGAAAGGGTATCTCCCGCAGCGGGAAAAAACCTACTGGGCCGACCTGGGGAAGTTCCTCACGACCGGCATCAGTGAGCTTCAGAAGGAATATGTTCGGGGAACGCGGAAGAAGCAGACTTTCTTCCCGGCCGGACCATTCTGCCGCTTCCCTTGGAAGTATGTTCCGGTGCGCCGCAAAGCGGCCTATGCCCCGAACCAGGTGGAAGACACGTGGCCCAATCCCGACCCCGACCTGCGGATCGAACACCGGAGCCTTCTCAACAGCACCGAGCTCGATGAGCAGACAAAGATCTATGGCGAGGTACGGCATTTCATTATCCGCAACGCAGGCGGCATCCGGATTCTTGACACGACGAACAATTATCCCCGACTCGAGATGCCGGAATTCAGTCTCAACTACGGCAACTTCCGCGACGCCGAAGGTCTGTTCGACGCGATCTGGAGTGGGGTGAAAGATCTCGCCGTCGGCGCCTGGCGGAACATCACTACCCCGGCAAAGTTGCTGTGGCATGGGGGAAGCGCGCTGGTCGGGATCGTCATCAAGCCACAGGATCCCAAGGCCCCGGCGGCGATGAACGACACGGATCTGCGCAACTTCTACCCGACCAACTTCAAGTTTTTCTACAAGGCTGCCACGCACAAATTCAAGAGTGTCAGCGATATTCCGAAGGACAAGGACGGCATATGGCTTCTTGAAGGCCTCTACTGGCTCGACACCTTCGAGACGACGGGCAACGTCGTGTACAAGGGCAAGGGGATGATCTTCGTCGGCGACAATTTCAAGCCGGCCGTTATCCGCGGCAACATCGTCGCATTCCGAAATCCCGACGGCACACGGAGCGACAGTCATCTGACGATCGCGTATCACCCCTTCAACAGCAACGGCACCCAGCCGGATCTCAACCAGTGTCAGCTGATCATCGAGGGGAAGGGCAAGCTGATCGAGGCCTCAATCTACTCCCTGGCCGGGCTGCGAACCACCGGGGGCTCGATGACCGAAGCGGATTTCCGCGAATGCGGCATGGCTCCGGAGGACACCCCGGCGAAGTGGAATACCACGCTTAAATTGCCGACCTTGCGCGAGAAGATCGTGGCCATCTACGGGAACTACGTGAATTTCTATATGAAGAAGTCCCGCATCGACGGGGACCTCTGGGTGTTCCATGATATAAACAATCCGATGTATTTCAAGCACGATCCGAGCACGAACAACTGGATGATCAAGCAGACGTATGACGAGGCGGACGAGATCGCAGCACACGCCGTGGTCATGAGCCCCCGCATCCAGCACATGCACTTCTCCGGAGCAGCCCAGTGACCCGACCCGCCCCCACCCTTTTCCCCAGGCCCCGTGCGGCGTTTTCCACGCCGGAGCTGCTGATGACGATTCTGATCTTTTCGTTCGGTCTCCTGCCCCTGATCGTGCTGTTCCAGAGCAGCCACAAGTCGACGGCCCAGGCGAAGAACCTGATGATCGCCCAGAGTCTCGGCCGCACATTCATCGACGAGATCCGCAGCCTCGGCTTCGAGGGCGTCCGGCGCGAGCTCGACAATCCGACCTTCAACCTGTTCCATGACTGGAAGCAGGTGCGGGGAAAGATGGTTGAGGGAGATGAGAACTCGATCGCGTGGCCGCCCTATTACGAACGGTTCGAGACGAAGATCGACGCAAGCCCCGATGACGAGACGAATCCAACAAAATACCGGATCGAGATGGAGGTGCGCTGGCGCGAGCCCGACCGCACCTTCAGCCTCGGCTTCGGCACGGTGGTGGTGAATTATGCGCCGAACTGAGCATCTGACGCCCCGCAGCGGATTCACGCTCGTGGAGATGATGGTGACCGTCGTCATCATCACGTTCCTGATGGGCTATGCCTGGAAGATTTACTTTAGCGGCCGGGAAACGATGCGGTACAACGTCTCGATGAGCCAGATGCAGGCCGAGGCCCGGTGGTTCTTCGACCAGATCAGTCGCGACGTGGCCGCCTGCTACCGGTTTTACGCCGTCAATCCTGACGAGAAAAAGCTCGGGATGTATTGTTTCCAATATACCAGAACCCCGCTTGACTACGTGTTTTACAACGACAGCACCGGCGGCACGGCGATTCCGGTCGGCGACCAGCAGATCGATGTCCTGAAGGTCGAGTACACCTTCACACCCGACGGCAAGGTGAAACGCGCGCAGACTCCCGGAAAACTGAAGTTCCAGTCGGCGACGCCGACGTTCACCCAGGGACCGGCTTCCCAGTATTCCGGCACCGAGAACGAAGCACGCGAGAAAGTCCTGCTCGAGAATATCGCCGACTTCGTGTACCGACCTTACACGCAGGAGTTCAAGCAAAACGCGGCAGCAGGCGATACCTACGTCACGGTGACGCCGGCCGGGAGTTCGAGCGCCTCGTCAACGGTGTTCATCACCCTCCGCATCCACAGCAAGATCGATGAGAAGCATTCCGAGCGGCGCGACGAGGAGCTGGATATCGTCGCCAAGCTTTACAGCCGGGTCAAGCTGGCAGACGCAATGTATCAGGGCGTCTTCTGCAGCACCGACGCGGACGGCAGGTATTGATCCCATGGAACCGAAGCGCTGGCCCGTCATTGTCATCACCCTCGTGCTGCTGATGCTGATCTACAACTTCCTCAGCACCATTTTCCGTTCCGACATCAAGCGGTTTTCGCACGACCGAATCTACGTCGATTACTCGACCTACAAGAAGTCCTCCCGGGGAAGCTCCGAGCCCTCGTCCCGATACTCCTCCGCCATCTCTCACCAGGTCGCGCTTGCCGACCGGTCAATCGATGTCGGGCGCGTCGAGGCGGCGATGGATGCGTTTTCCTCCAACCTCGCCCTGTCCCTTTCAAAGCAGGAGCTCCCCGCCGGCGACCAGCCTCTCCGGGATGCAACCTACGAGGAAGCCAAGAAGCTCGCTGCGATCGAGTATCCGGACATCGCGACGGCCAAGGCGCTGTATACCGCCGGCAAGTTCGACCAGGCGCTTTCCAAGTTCAACGAAATCCTCTCGGATCTCCCGGAAAAAGATCTCCAGCACCGCATGCAGCTGTATGACTGCATGGCCGAGTGTTACTTCCGGCTCAAGAACCAGAGCGGCTACGTGCAGTACAAGGTCAAGTTCGTCCAAGCCCAGAAAGAGCTCCGGGACATGATCCGGCGCGTGTTCCCCAATTCCGCGCCTCCCGAGGCCCCGCTCTGGATTTCTTCTGAGGAGGCGCTCACGCATCTTCTCCGCGTCAAGACTCTCGCGACACAGCATCTTCAGGACGAGAACCGCGATATGCTGATCCGGCGCGCCGAATACGATCTCGACGTCTCGCGCCAGCTGAGCAACTGACCATCAGCCCCCGTCGAGCACCTCCCGGAGCCGGCTCAGCAGCACGGTGGGCGTGAACGGCTTCTGAATCACCTGAAGGGCTCCCTGGGCAACCCCCTCATGGTTCAGGATCTCGCTGGAGTAGCCGGACATGAACAGCCCCCGCAACCCCGGTCGCCCCGCGGCGAGACGCTGATACAGCTCGGGACCATTCATCCCGGTCATGATGACATCGCTCAGGAGCAAGTGGATGTCGGTGAGGCCGGCCTCGACGATCCGGATCGCCTCCTCCCCGCTCGAAGCCGACAGCACCACATACCCGCTGCGCTGCAGGATCTCACAGACCATCGTTCGAACGATCTCCTGATCCTCGACGACGAGAATCGTCTCGGCTCCCCCCTCCGGCAGCATCGCGGGGTGGTCCGGAAGAGGCTCCGGGCATCGGCAGGTCAGCGGAAACGCGATCCGGAAGGTTGTTCCCTCACCGAGCCGGGTGTCGACGCGGATCGAGCCCCGATGCTGTTTGACAATGCCATACACCGTCGCCAGACCAAGGCCTGTTCCTTTGCCGGGACCTTTGGTCGTGAAAAAGGGGTCGAAGATTTTCTGCCGGGTCTCCTCATCCATCCCGCACCCGGTGTCGGTGACCGTGAGCACGGCGCAGGGCTCCGCCGGGGTCGCCCCCTCGGCCGTCGGCATCGGGTCATCAAGGCTGCCCCGGGCCGTGCGGATGATCAACTGGCCACCCCGCGGCATGGCATCCTGGGCGTTCACAGCGAGATTGATGAGGATCTGCTGGAGCTGCCCGACGTCCCCGAGGATGATACCGGCGTCCGGGGAAAGCAGCAGCGAAACGTCGAGATTCTCCCGGAGCATGCGACGCAGCATGGGCTCGATATTCCGGATGACCGCGTTGAGATCGAGCGGCACGAATTCGACCGCCTGCCGCCGGGCGAAGATGAGCAGCTGCTGGACGAGCTTGCTGGAACGCCTTGCCGCATCGGCGATCAGATCGATTTCCTGGAGAAGCGCCGGTTCGCCGCGCGAGACACGCTCCCGCAGGAGTTCGGCATACCCGAGAATCGGGGTGAGCATATTGTTCAGATCATGTGCGACCCCGCCGGCCAGCTGGCCGAGCGCCTCGAGTTTTCTCGACTGGTTCAGCTGTGTTTCGAGACGTCTCTTGCTCTCCTCGGCCTCCTTCAGCGGGGTGATATCCGTCTCGATGCCGACCCATACGTCGGTTCCGCCAGGGAGCTGACGGGCGTTGCTGATGATGCGGCGCCAGCAGTAGGAGCCCTCTTCCCCCCTGGCACGGAACTCGATATCGAACACCCCCTTCGTCCCGATCGCTTTCCGCTCCCGGAGATGGAACTCCTCCCTGTCGTCCGGATGGATGGTGTCGTAAATGAAGTTGGGATCCGTCATCGCCTCTTCGACGGTGCACCCATGGAGACGTTTCACCCCTTCGCTCACATAGAGGATCCGCACTCCCCCCGACGGAGTCACTTCAGCTTCATATATCATCCCGGATGGAATGCTGTTTCCGATCATGCGCAGCCGCTCTTCCTTCTCGCGCAGCTCCTGACCGGCGAGTTCACGATCCGCGATGATGCGTGTCAGGATGATGTTCTGAAACGCCACGAGGGAAAGCTGGTTCGCGAAGGTGTACAGCATCCGGCTAATCTGTTCGAGCTTCTCCCGGGACATGACCGGGACCTCCCGGAAGGCCCGGATGACCTCCTCCTCGTTGGCGCCGATCTTGCGGGCATACTGCCGCATGCCTTCCTCGGTCTGGGCCTCGTTTCGCACCTGACCGATCAGCCAGGTCGCGAGATGCCGGCCGCCAACCGAGATCCTGCTGCCGGCATCCCACAGTCCGCCGCTCAGGCAGGGGCGGATGACGGGGCCAGCGGCCCTGTCATCCCGGCCGATCGAGGCATCGGATGCATAGCAGCTTCGGCCACCCAGCTCCGTTTTCCGGATGAGATCGCGGCAGAGGCGGCAGAACCGGCTCGGCCTGGTGATGGGCGTTCCATCGGGGCGCGTGATGAGCGAAGCAACACCGGTCGCCTCGGCAAAGAGGTCCTGGATGTTCTGGATGTCCTCGAGCCGGAACAGCTGCTCAAACGTGATTTCATCGGTATTCACACCATACCGGCGAAGATACTCGTCGATCCCGTGGATATCCACTGCGCAGCCTCTCGATTCATGGCCGCTCACCCTGTCCAGGAAAGGATTTCCCGTCGGCAGCGGCACGCCATCTCATTCTCTCTCTTCAGAGTATCCTGCCGCCGCCAAAAATGCAAACACCCCCCGCAAAACCGATCGACGTGATG
>DATCTT010000067.1:0-12083 GCA_036567845.1 Candidatus Ozemibacteraceae bacterium
TCCCGCATCAGGTCCTTATCGCTCTCCAAGGTCTTGCGCAGCCACTCCAAGGGATCTATTCTGGTCACAGTCACCGTGGTCTCCTTTCGAATCTGGTTCAGCACCGATTCTTTCGGAGATCGCGGTGGCTCTCTTTAGGGCCCCGATCAGGGGAACCTTCTTACACCACATCCGTGGACTCTAACGGACACCCATCGAATATCTTCAACTGACCGCCGGAAATTCTAATAATCCGTGGCCCTAAAATGGGGGCACTTACATTACCTGATTTCAGAAGCCGGCTTGAGCTGCCGTATGCTGTCCTCGAGGTCGCGAAGCTGCGTTTCCCAGGTGAAAAGGTTTTTGAAGGTGGGAAGGCAGGATGTGAGAAAGGGGTTGAGGCCTGTTGAAGGCTCGGCCCGGCGGGTCAGAAGAACGGCGGGAAACGGCGGGCTGAGGCGCGAGAGCAACAAAAAGCTGCGGAAACGGGCGCGGGTTGCCTGGGCCATTTCCACGCACTCCTTCGACGCGGCGAATTGCTTCCAGAGAGATTTTTCCTCTTCCGAAATATCGCCCGTGCTTTGTTTCAGCTCGAACTGAAAACGGCCGTTGCCCGGATTGATGCGGATCCTGAAATGAGCGCCGATCTCCGAGGGATCCGATGCGAACCGTTCGAGGACCCGCTCGAACTCTTCCTGTGCTGTTGTCACGATTTTTGTCTTGTCGAATCCCACGGCAGCAATGGTGAGCAGCGAATCCACATCGGCGCGGAGAGCTGACCAAGGAAGGCGACGTGCGGCCTCGAGGAGCGGCTTCAGGCAGCAGTCCGAAAGAATCCTGAAACCAAGATACGCTTCCGTCATCGAACCGGTTCTCGTCAGCTCATTCCCGAGTGCATGCAGTCCCGATAACGCATAAACAGCCTCGTGAGCATGGCCCGCATCGAACTCCTCATCCGAATGCCTTTTGATCGCTTCGGCCAGGGAATACAACGCGAGATGCGGCCCTTCCCCATCCTCGGTACGAGGAAGGAACGAGAGAATTTCAGCCGTCACCGGCCTGCCCGAATGGGCCAGATCGCCAAGATGTCGGGCGATCCGCTCCAGAGCCTTCCTGCCTTCGTCCGTCAGGGCAGCCGACTTCCGGAAATCAGAAGACAGGCGAACATCCGCAGAAAGCGCAGAAGCTTCCCTGGAGGCCAGTTCCGGCAGAAGCTGCTGGACGTCCCGCTTTGCAACATACGTATCAGGCTGGGCTTCATGCGCGGCTGAGACGCCCGGGAAGGACAGAAGAGCGAACAAGGTGAGGAGCGAGAAAAGCAGGTGCTTGTCCGGGGACAGGATGGTTTTCATCGCAAGATTGCTCCATTCGTGAAATATGACAGAAGACAACGATCAATAGCCGTTTTTGCGAGGGCATGATCTTCTGCAGAGACAGCAGTCATACAGAGTGAAACCGCGGGGATTGGTGGAGAACGACCTGGGCCGGCAACGCTGCTGGTCCACCGTCCGGCCGTCCAGGGCCTGGACCGGGCACACATCGAGACAGATCCGGCAGCCGCCCGGGCAGGAATCCGTGACGATCGGGTCCGATTCGAACTCCTGGTCCGTGAGAACGGCCCCGATATACACCATGTTACCGAACGATCTGTTGATCAGGAGCGTGCTCCTGGCGATATAGCCGAGCCCGGCAAGATGCGCCGCGTGACGCATCGACAGAATGCCCTGGCCCCGCATCCGATCGGGTTCCCAATGGAGATACGGCGTGTCGCAGGGAATCGGCACTGCGCGTATTCTGCTCGCATTCAGATACCGGACGAGCGAAAGCCCGAGCCGGTCAATCTCCTGATACAACAGAAATGCCGCACCGGTGTACGGAACGGGATTCCGGCAGTCCAGGATTTCCGAGGGAATGGTCCTCAGAAAAACGATGACGGATTTCGCCGGCTCGAAAATGTCCTGCGGTCTGAACCCCTCCGGGGCATTTCCGAACCGGTCGACCGACGCCACGCCGCAGGCGTCGGCGCCCAGTAAACGAGCTTCCTGCTTGATGAGACCGGCCTGCATCGTGAACGCCCCTGCGTGCGGGCAGGTATTCCGGGGATGGCCCGCATGCCGGAACAAAGATAATCGATGGGGGGCGGATCTTGCAATGAGTCGACCGTCCCCCGATGATGGGGTGATTTTTGCGGTTGACTCGGCAATCGTGGTACGAGAATGGAAATCCTGGAGAGGGCAACAAAGAGAATTATGAGGCCGTTGGTCAGGAAGCGCCGGTAGGCATGGTCATTTTCGAAATTGTCGGTGGGATCATGTTCGTTCTAGGAATCCTCTTTTGTCTTTCCCTGATCGCGGGGTATCGAATGCGACGATGCGACAACTGCCATTTTGAAGAATCAGGTCGTTTCCGGCCCTTGGGCTGCCTCTTTTCTCCCCTCGGACTCCTCGTTCCCGACCTCTATTATCTGCTGCTGGTCACATTTGACGGAAAAGCCTGTCCGAACTGTGGAAGCATCAACTATCATTACAAATACCATCAGGGGGGAAGATCATGAGAGGCATCTCCCGGCAGACATGCCGGCATGAACGCCATCCGGCGATCGATCCGTTGGCTTTTGCCCCTCCTTCTGAGCCTTTGCTTTCAAGGGATGCCCCTGATTGCCTCGGATGTGGCTCCAGCAGCGGATATCGCTCGCCAGGATCCAGAGCATCATGTCGAACACGACGAAGCCGAGCCCCATACCATATTACTGCGACGGTCCCCGGCAGAGGTGCCCGCGCCACTCCTGCGGAAGGCTCAGCAGTGCCTGCTCTTTCGTCTCGGGTTCAACGGTTACAGGCTCTGCCGATTCTCCCATCTCCGTATCACCCGGCGGCCAGGCGCAATCCCCGCAGGCGTTCCCGGCAGCGATGACGTCTTCATGTTCGCGTATGTCATTTCCATACCCGGGAGTGCCGTTCAGAACTTTCCCATGCAATCTTTATCTGGATACCCGGGGACGGCTGTTGAAGAAGGTGAGAATCCCGGATCTGCCTCGGAAACCCGGGAAAATCGATATCATCGATCGCGCCAGAGCGGTCGAGATCACCCGAAAGAGGTTCGGCATCGACGAAAATCAGGAACTCAGGACGAGCCTGATATATAATTCATTCTATGACAGCTTTGCCTGGCTCGTTCAGACTTCGCTGAAAGAGACGGTCGATGGCACCTTCGAGGTCATGCCCGTTCTCGAGATCATTGCCGATCAACCCGACAAGACGACCATCCAGAAATGGCTGGTCCCCGGCCCGTGACTCTGACCATGACAGGCGCAGGGCCGATTCGGGAACGACAAGGCTGGTGTAACATGGAACTCATGCTGGCGACGACGGATTCCGATTTCAATGCGGCAAGGGGCCTGTTCCGGGAATACCACGACTGGTTCGGCGAGGATGTGTGTTTCCAAGCGTTCGGAGCCGAACTCGCTGCTCTGCAAGAGGATTACTGGCCACCTGCCGGCGCGATGATCCTGATGAAAGAGACGAATGAATATATCGGATGCGTCGGCCTGAGAAGGATCGACTCCGACCGGTGTGAAGTGAAACGGCTGTTCGTGAAACCCGCCTTTCGGAACCGGGGCGCGGGACGGGCGTTGCTGGATGCCGCGATCGGGATCGCTGAAGAAATGAGGTTCCGGATCGCCGCATTGCATACCCTTGCCAGGCTCGAAGCAGCGATCGATCTGTACAGGAAGTCCGGCTTTCGTCAGATTCCCGTCGATGACGGTGAGGTCTGCCTGTGGTTGATTGATGGGGAAGAGGGACTGGTTGACCGTTGGAGCAAGGAAGCAAGCCGCAGGTTATTGTACAGGATTATTTACCTGTAAAAAAAAAGATCCGTGAGGAACGTTGAAATTCTTGGCGTTTGACCACGAGCGCAACTTCAGCGGGATGGCGCAAGCGGCTGATTATTGGCTAGGGCTTTCATCAAAGAAATCATCTGCTATTATGGGGATGGCGAGAACACCTGCACGGCGTCGTGAATGAACAGCACAAAGGAGGCGGGCGGCAACATGATCCGACATCTCGGCGAGACCCCAATCGGGGAGATCCACAACGCGTTCATCGACGCCTTCTCGGAATACGAGGTCCGGATGGAGATGCCCATCGAAAAACTTCAGGAGATGATGACGACACGCAGCTACGACGGCGCCTGCTCGGTCGGCTCCTTCGAAGGCGACCACCTCACCGGCTTCATCCTCGTCGGATCGCGCGAAACCGACGCGGGCAGGTTCTTCTATGACGTGGCAACCGGTGTCCGGAAAGCCTGGCAGGGGAAGCGCATCGGCGAAACTCTTCTCGCCGCCTTGCTCGCAACCCTTCCCGGGCACGGCGTCCGCGGCTTCGTTCTCGAGGTTCTCGAGAACAACAAGCCGGCACAGGCCTTGTACGCCAGGCACGGCTTCAGGGTGACCAGGAAGCTGCATTGCTACGAGCGCCCTCTCTCCCCTCGCCCGCCCCACCCGGCGTTGGAGGAGGGGGAAGACGCCGGCGGGATGCCCGACTCGATTCCCGTCGAAACCTTTTGCAGTTTCCGGCCGACCTGGCAGAACGCCGAGGCTTCCTACAGAAATATGCCCGGCGCATATCACGTCGTCACCGAGCGCGAAGACGGCAGGCTCATCGGATACGGAATCGTCCACCGGAAGAATGGCAGTATCCTGCAGATCGGCATCGACCCCGCAGCGCGCAGCCCCGACCTGCTCCGAAAGCTGGTCGCGAAGATGAGCGCCCGCACCGATGGGCAGAAACTCCGGTATCTGAACGTTGAGGCGGGAAGCGCGATGGAGCCGCTTCTTCGGGAAGTGGGCTTCACCGGCTCGGTGAACCAGTTCGAGATGGTCTACTCAACGCCTCGCGAATAGACGGGAACCGCTGAAACAGGCTGTCTGTCGGTTTTGTGCCTGTTCACGGAATGTGGTTGTCCTGATCGTTCTTACGGCATTTTCCGGGATGGTACTACAATATCTTCCGATATTCAAACAGCACAACTCACGATAATGTCTCCGATGACGGTTGCGCCGTCGAGGATCTGGCGCTCCATGTCGGGAAGGGATTCGCGATAGGCGGGGCATTCTCCATAGGCCAGGAAATCCTCGTGAAATGCTGCATTCTGAACGGCGATCAGCATGTTCTCGTCCCCGGCAACCGCCCTCTCGAACCGGAAGTACACGGGAGCTGGATTTTCAACCGTGGATATCATCGGGATATTCCAGTCGCAGGGCGCGATTGAGCGAGTATAGGAACGACTCGTATAATAACTCTTCGTCGTATCGGAAAGGCCATTGTTCGTATTCCCTCTGAACTGCTTCTGAGGAGGGATCCGCTTTATATTCGGTCCCATCGCCATCCGCACCGCTGATACCACGCCGAGATCATTTTGCGCGTGCCCCAAAATCCGTTCCACAGCAAGAAAGAATTCTGGCATACTTGAATATCGAAGGAAGCCAAGTGAAACATGGCGCGGATGACGCCCTGGAATGGAGATGCGGCGGTTGAAGAGCAAAAATGAGAAAATGATGATTGTGGAGTTGTTCTCTCCCCGGGATGTGGTTTTGTCCTGCGATCGGGAACGATTCCGGAATCTCTGCTGGGGTGCCAACGCGACGCCCGAAGCTCAGAAAGCCGAGCGACAGACGTTTATGCGTGAAAGTCGTCGCTGCCGGCAACCCCATCGTTTGATCCTGAACAAATGAAAGGAACGGCTCCCAATATGAAGAACCCCGAACCGAAGGTCACCATCCGAGACGAAACCGTGGCCGATCAGGCCGCGATCACCACGGTGACGGTCGAAGCGTTCAAAACGCTCGAGCTCAGCAGCCACACCGAGCAGTTCATCGTTGTGGCGCTGCGGGCGGCGAACGCCCTCACTGTCTCGCTTGTCGCTGAGCTGGACGGCCGGGTCGTCGGGCACATTGCCTTTTCCCCCATCACGATCTCGGACGGCACAGATGGCTGGTATGGCCTCGGCCCCGTTTCGGTGCTTCCCGAGCTCCAGCGTATGGGCATCGGGAAAGCCCTTGTCCGGGAAGGGCTGGCGCGGCTGAAACAGTTGCATGCGCGCGGCTGCTGCCTCGTCGGGCATCCGGGATACTATACGAAGTTCGGGTTCCGGAACGCGCCGGAGCTCGTTTTCGAAGGAGTTCCTCCCGAAGTATTCTTTTCGCTATCCTTCGATGGCCGGATGCCACGCGGCAACGTCACCTTCCACGAAGCCTTCAGGGCCGATCACTGAGGTCGGCATTCCCCCTGAAAACGACGAGATCACAAGGAGAGGCTGAGACGGCATGGAACCCGGAACGACGTCCATTGAGCTTCTGAACAGGCTGCTCGAAGCCGAGCGGGCCGGGGTGAAAGTGCTCGGCGCGCTCATTCCCGGCATCGCCGACCCGACGGTCCAGGCGATGGCCAAACGATTGCTGCGGGATGAGGGGATGAACTGCCAGATCCTCAAAACGATGATCGAGAATGCCGGCGCCATGGTCTCGCAGCAGACTGGCGATTTTGTCGGGAAAATCGAGGCGCTGCCGACCATCGAGGCGAAGCTCGAGCTGCTCGGCAAGGGCCAGGAGTGGGTCGCGAAGCAGATCCGCCGTTCCCGGGCGCCCGGCATGAAAGTCTCGGACCGGTTCCTCCTCGAATCGATCCGGATCCAGCACGAAGAGAACGTCGACGCGCTGAAAGAGCTGCTCGCCCAAAAATGATGACCGGCACACGTGTGTGGCGTTTTCTTCTGGCCGCCGTTCTCGTGCTTGAGCTGGTGCCGAACAACGGCCGGTGCCAGGCCTTGTTGAGCGACTTCCCCGAGCCGCGGATGATGCCTTCGTTGGAGGTGGTGCTGCAGGATCGCGAGATCATCAGAACGGCCATCGGGACCGGGCATGGCGATGAGCGGTCGGAGGGCCGTACCTACGTGTTCAATGAACGGATCCCGCTTGCCGAGGGCTGGCAGTTTTTGCGTGGCGGCTCGTTTGGTTTCTGCAGTGACGACATCACGGTGTTTGCCCTGCACCACCCCGGGAAGGACATTTTGCGGATACTCCATGCCCAATACACCGGCACCGTCGACGGCGGGCGGTTTCTCATCGACCGCGACGGGCGCCGGATCATCGTCAGCCCCGAGTGTCTGGGAAACGATCCGCCACGACGGTTCGTCATACGTCAGGGGATCCCTCTCGAGGACACGATGTTCCGTCAGGCGTTCGCCGAGGCGTTTCGCGGGCTGGCCGTGCAGCTTCGCGCTCCTATATATAGATATTACTATACAAGAAGTCTTTCTTTTCATGGCCGTGGCCGATCGCCCCGGGTCGATCTGAAGATCTCGCGCGCGGACGGCGATTCCCCGGAGATTGCCTCGACCGTCGCGATGATCTACGACGAGGCGGCTGGCCGTGTGAGCGTGCTGGCCCCTGCCCCATGAACAGACGACCGAATTGTCTCGGGGCGGTCCCTTGTGTACCCTCCGCGGAGGGAGACGAACGATGAAACACCTGAAACGGCTGTTCCAGAACAACAGGCGGTGGGCGGAAGCGGTGGAGCGAGAATCACCGGGATTTTTCCGGGAGCTTTCGGGCATTCACGAGCCGAAGTATCTCTGGATCGGCTGCTCGGACAGCCGGGTGCCGGCGAACGAGATCGTCGGTCTGCTTCCCGGCGAGTTGTTCGTCCACCGGAACATTGCGAATCAGGTGATCCACACGGACATAAACTGCCTCTCGGTCATCCAGTATGCTGTGGACAACCTGAAGATAGAGCATATTATCGTATGCGGCCATTACGGCTGCGGTGGGGTCCGCGCCGCGCTCGAGAACAAATACCACGGCTTCATCGACAATTGGCTCCGCAACCTGCAGGAGATCATCCGAATCAAGCGGGGGCTCCTGGCTGGCCGGAAGAGTCACGCGGCCAGGCTTGACCTGCTGGCGGAGCTGAACGTGTCGCGGCAGGCACTCAACGTCGGGGACACCACGATTGTCCAGGATGCCTGGCGGCGAGGTCAGCCGCTGACGATCCACGGCTGGATCTATGCACTGGACGACGGTCTTCTCAAGAATCTCGGAGTGCGTGTCTCGTCACTTGCCGAGCTTCAGCGACTCGAGGCGGAGTATTTCGAGGAGGCCTAGCCCGCTTCCGGGAGACCTTCCGTACCCCTGAGGAGGTTTCCCATTCCGTCCACGACACGGCCTAAAGTATATCTATAAGTATATATAACGCCCTATCACTCTTTCTCCGCAGGGGGCGGTTACGTTCCGGGGCATCGAGAACATTGCAATTTTATCGGGAATGGGGTACAAAGGTGGATTCTGCGCTTGGCCAAGGGTACTTGGAGCCGGGCACAAAACATGCAGGACGAGGCTCGAGGATCATGATGACGATGGGCCGGATGTACCGTTCAGGTTGGAAAATGTTTTCGGTCTGTACCCTTGCGGCCGCGCTGCTTGCCGGCTGTGGCGGCAGCTCGGAAACGCGTTCGAGCGGCTGGCTCGGGGTTCCTGGTGATCAGCTTGCCGGCGTCGATGCGACCCTGACGGTCGTTCCGTCGGCCTCGGCCGTCACGGTCGGGAAGCCGTTGATCCTGGTCGCCCTCGTCGAGGACAAATACGGCCACCCGGCCGCCGACGGGACGACGCTCGAGTTTGCGACACGTCTGGGCAGCACGATCGAGTCGGGGTCGAACGCCTCGACCAAGGGCGGGGTGTTCCAGACCGTCGTAACGGCCGCGAATACGGCTGGTGTCGAGGCGATCTCGGTTTCCACACCCCATGTGTTTGCGACGGCCACCTTCGAGATCGTCGCCCAGCCCCAGCCCGTCACCCGCGTGACCGTTTCGCCCGTGCGGGATCGGGTTGCGCCCGGGGGGGGGCTGCCCATCGTCGTGTTCGTGAAGAACGAGAGCGGCGTGGCGTTGACCGAGACCGTGACGATGTTCTCTCCTGCCGGCGGCACGTTCGAGCCGGCCTCCGGCAAGACCGACGAGGGGGTATTCGTGACGACCTACACCGCCTCCACGGCGCAGGGTCTCGACTGGGTGACGGCGATCGCCAACGGCCAGGTCGGCTCGACCACGGTCGCCGTGAAGCCGTAACGGGGGAGGCATAGCATGAAACACCTCGCTGTTTTCGTTCTCTTCTGCTGGTGCCTGGTCGCGCTTTCGGGCTGCGGTACCTCCACGGGGCCGTCCGAAACAGACCTGTCGGCCGGCAACGGATTCAGGATCCGGATCGCCGTCTCCGCGACCCAGCTCGTGACGGGTGGCAGCATCCAGGTGTATGCGTCGGTGTTCGACGACCAGAATCAGCCCGTCTCGGACGACACCGTGCCGGTCATCTTTTCCGCCAGTGAGCAGGGCATCACCTGGACCAGCACAGGTGCCGGCGCCGAGAAGCTGATCGGCGGCGAGGCGACCGCGGTCATGAAGTGGGAGGATCCCTCGAGCGGGGAAAACGCCGAGCCCTCCCGGAGCTGCCTGGTCACCGCCAGTTACCGGGGCGCCCTCGCCCAGACCGAGATTCAGCTGACTGCAAATAGTTTCTGATATGCAACTCAGCCGACAGGGAATGTCATAAAATATGAAGTGGAATAAAACGCCGCTGCTTCTTTTCATCGCCCTGGCGTTCTGCGCCTTCCCTGCGTTCTCCGCCGAACCGGAGACGCCCACCGCCACGGCCACCACGGATGCCGCCGACGCACCCGATGCTGCGAACGCGCAGGAGGCATCGGAACCGGCACCCGTGCCTGCCGACGATTCCCAAAACGAAGCCTCCGGAACTGCCGCGATCCCCAATGATTACGATCCCGACGTCGTTCCCTCGACCCGCATGGTCTCGACGAAGTCGAAGAACTGCTCCACGTTTTACCTGATGTATACCCGCACCGAGGATGTCATCAAGACGCTGACCCCGCTGTATGAGACCGAGATCGGCGCAGGGGATCTGAAGATTGCTGAAAACCCGGTCACCAACGCGATCATCATCAAGGCGAAGGAGCCTGAATCCCCGCTCGCAAAAGAAGTCGAGGAGGTGATCCGGAGCCTCGACTTCCGCACCGGCCAGGTGCTGATCGATGTGCTCGTGGTTGACGTGACGATCTCGGATGACGAGTCGTTCGGCCTGGAGATGAAGGGCCTGGTGAAGAACCCACTCGACATGAAGCAGTCGACGCTGACACTCGGGGCAGATCACGGCACCATCGACAAGAACGATCCCTCGGCCGCCGTCGATGGTTTCAAGGCGTTCCTGACCTCACAGAACAAGCTGAAGGTGTTTCTGAACGCGACCCGCAAGAAGGGCAACGTGAAAGTGCTCTCCTCGCCCCACATTATCGCTGCAAACCACCGCGAGGCGACATTCAAAATCGGCGAGAAGTTACCGCTCATCCAGTCGGTGCGGCCGTCTGACATGGGGCCGATCAAGACCTTCGACATCAAGGACATCGGTCTCGAGCTGAAAGTCACACCGCACATCAACCGCGGCGGCCAGATCGACATCGCGGTGCACCAGACAATCAACGGTGTCGGGTCCTACGACCCAAAGGAAGGCACGGCCCGCATGACGATGCGCGAGGCTGAGACGAACCTGACCGTCTCGAACGGTGAGACGATCGTGCTGGGTGGCTTCATCGAAGAAAAGTCGGATGTGACCGAGAAGCGCATCCCTTTCCTGAGCAACCTGCCGGTGATCGGCAAGGCGTTCACCAACAAGGTGAAGAATCGCGGCAAGAGCGAGCTGATGGTGTTCCTGACCCCAAAGATCATCGACTCGCTCGAAGATGCGCAGAACCAGACAGAATTGAAGAGGCGCTCCCTGTCCGAGAGAAACGAGGTGGCCCGGCTGCTGAAGCGCATGCAGCGGCAGCGACCGGCCGCGCCGGCTTCGGAGGCGGTGATCGTGGACCGCCGCTCGACCGACTGGCAGTATGACTTCGACCGGCCCGAGATCGACGAGATCGCATGGGAATACCCGTCCTCGATCGAGCCAGCCTCGTTCACCCTGACGCGGACGGGCTCCTGCCCCTTCGGGTTCGGCCCGTCGCACCGCATCACGCCTCCGATGGTGCGGACGTATCTGAAGCCTTCGGAAGGTGCGCTGTTGCGCAAGGATTTTCGCGTCGATGACCCAACGGCCTTCCGCACGCTAACCCTGAAAGTGGCGAGCAACGACGCGGCTGTGGTGTATCTCAACGGCCGAATGATCGACGAGGACCCACTGATGAAGGTAAAGGACGGTCACGACTTCGATTACTGGAACAGTGTGCGGACCGACATTCCCGTCACCCTGCTGAAGCCGGGGATCAACACCTTGATGGTCATTCTCGGTAGTGACAAGACGACATCCGATGGATACTTCGATCTGATGCTGATCGGCAGGCGCTGAACGAAAGGGGCGATGAGGATGGGCAGGGAACGGCGATGCGTGGCGCGGTGGCTGCTCGTGACCTGGCTCTGCCTCGCCTGCGCCGCCGCCGTGCATGCCAACGCTGAGCCGGACCGTCAGGAGCTGCACATCCGGCGCGGGAACCGCGACTACGCCTGCTTGGCCGTTCAAAGCCAGGTCAACCCGGCGCAGTGGTTTTGCATGCTGACAAACCCGATGCCGGCCGAGTATGTCGACGGTGGCCTCACCCACCCCTGCCTGTGGTATTCCCGGTACCAGCGGCCCGACCCCCGCAACCCAAACAAGATGCAGGATTTCGGCGTGCTGCGGTGCGGCTTCACGATGTTCCCGCCGCCCGACGTGCTCAAGACCGTTGCGGCGAAGCTGCCGCGGCCGGCGCGCGGGACGCTCAGGATCTCCCCGATGCCCCTGGACGGGATGGAGCTGCATGTCAAGCCGCCCGCCCGCCAGGACGTGATCGGCGCGGCGAGCGCGACGCGGCCCATTGGCGGGATGACGGACCACCAGATCGCGGAATTTCTCGTCGTGCTGCAGAAGAACGATGCCGATCTCGCCGACCGGCTCCTGCTCGACAAGACCGGCCTCGAGTTCGAGATCTCGGTGAAGCTTTCCCCGCGTGGCGACCTCTCGTGGCGAGATCGGCTCGGCGGACCGGCGGCTTCGCCGACCACCT
>DATCTT010000068.1:0-2225 GCA_036567845.1 Candidatus Ozemibacteraceae bacterium
CGCCCGCCGAATCGGTCGGCAGGACGATATTGGCGATGATGACGGGAACCCGCGATCGGTCGATCTCGTCCGTCCTCGCCTCCCGCCAGGCTGCCGCACCCGCCGCAAGCGTGATGGCGAACAGCGGATCGAGCCGGTCGAGCAGTTCGCGTGGAACGGGCAAACCTGGTATATCTGAAGGAATAGAATCAAGTAGGCAAGCGCGGCTGGACGGGGTCCGGTCGGGTTTCCCGTAGACCGGATCCTGATGCTGCGCGGCAGGCTTCGGCCACCGGCCGATCGGAATCTCCCGGCTGGCGCTTTCCCCGGAACGAATCAACCGCCAGAAGCTGTCGAGATCGTGGCTTCCCGGATACAGGCCGCCGATGCCGACGATCGCAATGGCCATGCTCGAACAGGAATGGACCTGGTCAGGCATTGGCCGCCCCTTCCAGCGACCGGCGCCGGAATGCCTCTTCGAGCGCGGGATTGATGACGCACTCATACCCGTCCATGCGCGCAATCAGCCGGCCGTCGTGATCAAGGAACTCGATGGCCGCTTTCGCCATCATCGCGCCCGAACGGCTCGCTGAGATCACGATCCGGGCTCCATCCGCCGGGAAAGCCGGTCGATACTGGCGATATCGCGCAGCAAAGCTCGGCAGCGAGGGCGCCCCAGCGACTCGGCGGGTCCAGAGGATCATCAGCTGGTAAGCCGAGTCGAGCACCAGCGGGTCCGTCAGCCAGGCCGGCCGCGGAGGCGCACTGATCCAGTGGTCGGGGGAAGGGGCCGCCGTCGTGCGGCAGGCGATACCGTTCTGCGACCAGCCGACGACGCCCGTGATGCCTTCGAGCATCCGGCCGTGGAACAGCTCATGGCGATAGATATCACCCGTGCTGAGGGGATACGGCGAAGACAGATCGGGATCCAGTGCGGGTGCCGGGGCGTCCGGAAGCTTCTCGGCGAGCACGATCTCGGCTCGTGCGTGAACCGTCTCCTTGCCGTGGCTGCCGGAGCGGAGCTCGGCCGAAACCGTCGGAAACTCATCCATGCCCCGCACCTTCGTGACGTGGACGCGGAGCGTCTGGGCGATGGCGCCGGTCAGGACGAATCCCTTCAGAATGCGCAGATCCTCGAAGCCGTGGAACAGGAAGCCCGGGTTCTCATGCAGGGCCCCGTGGGCGAGCCACTCGGCCGTCAATGCCATGGGCAGGACGGGGTCGCCGTTGAGGATGTGGGCCGCGAGATACCGGTCTTTTTCGAGGCTGATCTGGCGCTCGAACGCCGGGATGAACTTCTTGCGGAGAGCTGCCGGGGCCTCGCCGGCGGTATGTTCGGCCGGGGCGCTGTAAAGCTCGGCCGTGGCGGGCTTCGAGACGCTCGGCGCCGTGGTCGTGAGAACGGCCGGTGTTGCGGTGTTCTGCTTCGAACCGCTCTGGGGCATGGCAAGCCGGACCTCGACCGTGCTCTGGGCGACGGCCGGAATCGCTCCGCCCGCCGGCTGCTGCGTGCTGCCGGTTGCCGTTGACGCCGAGACCGAATCGGGGTGACCGGTCAGGCCTTCCATGCCGATGATCACGACCTCGATCTGGTGATCCGAGGCGTTCGAGAGCTCAGCGAGAAGATGCCGGGCACCTGCCTCGAGCGGGATCAGGCCGACCCCTTCCTCGAGGAACAGCTTGCGCAGGCCGTCATTGACCATGCCGCCGTGCCACGGACCCCAGTTGCAGGCCACGGTGCGGCAGTCGGGGTGCATCAGAGCCCACTGCTGGGCGACCTTGTTCAGCGCCTCGTTGGCCATCGCGTAATCAACCTGGCCGATGCGGCCATACCGACCCGTCACCGAGGAGAAGACCACGAACCCCTTCAGCTGTTCGCCCATCAGGGAATTCAGCACGTTGCGCAGCCCGACGACCTTCGTGTCGAACACGTCGTCGAACTGGTCGCGCGTTTTCTCGGCGATCCGCCGGTCACGCAGAACGCCCGCTCCGTGAATCAGGCCGGTGATGCGGCCCGCGGTGCGCTGAATCTCGGCGATGCAGACGGGAACGGCTTCGGGACTCCGGACGTCAACCGAACGATACAGGAACCGGCCGCCGGCTGCCTTGATGGCATCGAGGGTCCGCAGGATCTCGCGATTCGCCATGACGTGCTGATACTGCTTTTCCAGCTCCTTCGGGGTCAGCTTGCGACCACCGGCATGCATCATCAGCGCGCGCTTGATCTCGGAATCGGTGGAAAGGCC
>DATCTT010000069.1:0-3842 GCA_036567845.1 Candidatus Ozemibacteraceae bacterium
CGGATGCCGATGTGGGCTCGGGCTTGGTCCGGAGGTGTTCTCCCAGGCCTTTCACGGCGTCGTGGAGGGCGGTGGAAAGCCGATACAGCTCGTCCTCGCCTTCGACGCGGACGATCATCGCAGAGCCTTCGGCCCTTCCGAACAGGACGGCACGTTCGGCCTTATCAGAGGCGAGGAGCAGGCGGTCGCAGGCTTTCGGATCGGCAAGCCCGTGATCCTTCGCGTCACCGGCAGGCAGGAACTCCTGAATACGGCCCGTGGAGTATCCTTGCACCACCTGATCAACCCGGGTTTTGTCGACGGTGCGGTCTCCGCACTTCCAGACATCGCTCGCCAAGCTTAGGTCGAAGGTTTCAGAGCCGACTCGCAGTTCGAGCCGCTTCACCTCGAACGAGGGGATCAGAGGCAGATCCTTCGAGCGCAGGGCGGTGAAATCCTTCCGGAGCGGGGCCAGGGCCGAGGCGTTCACGAGGAAGGTATCTTCGGCGCCAGAGCGTCGGACACGGGTTAGTCCGCCCATCTCCTTGCCGACGAGGAACTCGTATCCGGTACCATTCATGGCGCGCAGGACGACCTTGTAATCAGGTTTGTCGAAGCCCGTCTCGATCGATTCCGGGGTCGTCTCGTCGAGGAAGCGGTCGGCCTTCAGGTCATGGATGCCGAAAATCAGTGACGAAACCTCGGCGGCATCGGCCGGCATCTTCGACGGGGCGAGCATGTTCCAGCCGGTCGGGGTCCTGCCGAGTTCAATTGTGGTCGAGCCCGTGACAACCGTCACCGAGGCGATGTCTGTGAAGTTCTCGGTGAAGATGGACTTGTCTCGCAGATCTTCCAGCGTTTTCCGGAAGGCCGTCGCAACGGCGTTGGTCACGACGTATACGTTGGGATCGCCCTGTTTCTGCATGTAAACCGAGCCGCCCACTGGAGCGTTCTGGCCGAGCGTCAAGATCGCCGAGCCGCTGCCGGTCTCGATGGTGAGTCTCGGAGAATCACTTCCGAAGCCGTATGAGAGGGTTTCGGTGGCGGTGATCGTCAGCTCCGACTGGAGATCCGAGAAGCTCTGGACGATTCCCGCTGCAACGTCTCGGTCGGCCCTGCAGGCACGGGGTTTCACGACGGCCCAGCTTCGTTCGGTTCCAGAGGCCTGGGATTCGATCCGGATTTCCTGGCCGTTCCCCGTCTGCCAGGTGAGTGCCTTCACCTCGGCGTTTGCAGTCGACGCAAGTTGCACGGGCTTGTCCTTCCCGGGTTCCGGGATGACGTCAACCTCATAGATGTTGGCATACAGGAAGAGCAGGATGAAAACGATGATCGCGAGAGCGGTCGGAAGAAATCGTTTTTTCATGGCTCACACCCTCCTGCGGGACCACCAGACCGCGCCGCCCAACAGCACGATCAGAAGCGGTGAGACAACCACGCACAGCACGAGAATGCGCTGGGCAGCCTCGGCATCAAGGATGATCTGAGCGATCTGGATCTGTTTGGGCCGGATCGAGATCAGCTGTTCCTGGCCAGCGAGCCAGTTGATCGTGTTCACGACGAGATCGGCGTTGCCCTGCACCTGGAGCAGCATGTTCGTGGCGAAGTCGGCGTCGCCGAACACAACGGCCCGGCTGCCGCTTGCCGTCCCCTTTCCTTCGAACGCCACGCCGAGGTTGAGCGGGCCGCGCACGTCGGTGTTCTGGTCGAATTGAATCTGCCCCTGGAGAACGGCGGAGGGCGGCCGTTTTCCGTAACAGTTCTCATCGGTACGCAGGAACGCGAGGCCGGTGTAGGTGTCGCGGGGCTCGAAGTTGAGACCTCGCGCAACCTGCATCAGCACGGCAGAGTTTTTCTCCATCAGGTCCTTCACGATGGGATGAGAGCTGTAGCGCGGAATGACGATCGAAAGATCACCGTTCATACCGCGCGGGCTGATGATGATCTCGGAGTTGCAGGTGAGCCCGAACTGGTCACCGAGGAACTGTTCGAGTTCTGCGGCCTTGTTGTCGGGATTGAGCGCGACGAGCAGATTGCCCTTGCGCTCGTTCACATACTGGCGAAGGGCCTTGATCTCGTCGGGGTGGAAGCCCTGGGAAGGTGCGATGAGGGCGAGAACCGTAGTGTCGGTGGAGATGCCTTCGAGCAGCGAAACTTCGGTGGTCTCGTAGTTTTCGCGGGCGAGGAACTGCTGCGTAGCGGCAAGTCCATCCGGCTTGAAGGATGCGAGACCCGGCTCGCCATGGCCCTTCACGAAGGCCACCTTTCGGCGTACACCGCTGGTGACGTTCAGGATCGCCGAGGTGATCGCCTGCTCACCCTGGAATTTCGGGGGTTCGCGCGTCTGGGCGAACGGAGGCGGCCGCAGGAACAGCTCTTCGGCAGGAATATCCTTGCGCTGGTTTTCGCACTGGACGACGACGGTGCCGGCGGTATGGACGTTCATCGCCTTGGTCGTCATCGGGTCGCGGAACGGGTCGACCAGTTTGACTACGAGCCGGTCGGTGTTGCGCCGGTACTCGCGCAGCAGATCGTCGAGCATGGTGTATTCGAGCGAGCCCAGCGGGTAGAACGCCGTGACCTTGACGTCCTTCTGGAGGCCGCGCAGGGTCTTGATCGTCGAGTCCGAGATCGAGAACAGGCTGTCGCGGGTGAAGTCATACCGGATGTGCCGCCGGAATCCGATATAGGAGAGCAGCACGCCGATGCCGATGATGACCACCACCAGCACCACGTCGTTGACGATGAGCCACGAGGTGCGGCTGGTCAGGATCTCTTTCAGCATCTTGGGAGCGATGAACACGGCGGCCAACGCGAGCAGCACGCCAGCAGCAAGAATACCGATCGCGATATTAACGCGGCTCGGGAACATCAGGTAGCTGATGCCCGAAGCAAGCACGCACAACAGTCCAGCAATAAGCACCAGGACGGGAAGAATCGAACTCGTGTCGCGTCGATGCGTCGTCATGATGTCATCACCTCCAACGGTCGGATTCGACGACGCGCGTGGCCATGAACAGCCACAGCACGATGAATATCACGAAGAATATGACGTTGCCCGAATCGACGACGCCCTTGAGGAACTCGGAATACCGCTCGAATAGCGACAGCTTGCCGAGCACCTCGCCGAACGCATTGTCGAGGGCGTATTTCGCCCAACCGAAAATCCAGAAACAGAGCATGCCTCCAAAGCTGAGCATTGCGGCGATCATCTGGTTCTCGCACAGGGAGCTGGCGAACAGGCCGAGCGAGATGAATGCCGCTCCCAGCAGCACCAGCCCGACATAACCGCTCATGATCGGCCCCATGTCGAGGTTCTGGGAGTAGACCGCGAGGATCAGCGGATACTGGAACGTGAGCAGGATCAGCAACAGGTAGAGAATGAAACAGGCCAGGAACTTCCCGATCACGATCTCGGAAGGGGAGATCGGCGAAGTGAGCAGCAGCTCCATCGTTCCCGAGCGTCGCTCCTCGCTGATGAGCCGCATCGTCAGCACCGGCGAGACGAGAAGCAGCACGAACGCCGCATTGTAGAGCAGCGGCTCGAGCGTCGCGAGCTTACTCGACACGAGGACGACCCAGAACAGATACCCAACCACGAGCAGGAACGCCGCGAAGACGATGTAGGCGACGGGCGAGAAGAAGTAGGTCTGGAGTTCTTTCTTCGTGATGGCAAAGATCTTCATGCCGCCTTCCCTCCTTCCGCGGTACCGTTCCCGTTGGCGGAGCCGTTTTCCTCGCTCTTGGTGAGCCGCAGGAACACTTCTTCGAGCGAGGCGCGCGCCGGGGTGATTTCAGTGAACACGTGGCCCTTCTGAACCGTGGCGCGGAATACCTGATCGTAGGCCGACGGCTCGGGCAGA
>DATCTT010000070.1:0-2693 GCA_036567845.1 Candidatus Ozemibacteraceae bacterium
TGAGGTCGGGGTTGAACAGAGTTTCTATATCAGCTCGTATGGCGGTGTGGCGACGACAACGGAATTCCCGAACAACGTGATTCGTGCGCGGTGCGTAGGGGCGACGGGCCAGACGTACGTCTTCGTCGACAAGGCGATTGCGGCTCCCGATTACACGCTCGTATCCGAGATCACGCGGCGCTTTGAGGAGGGAATTGCACCGGCCGTGCGGGACTATTTTGGCAGCGAGCCCTCGACAGGCCCGGACGGGGATTCCCGGTTGACGATCCTGCTCACCAACGGGATGAAGCCGACGATCATCGGACTGTTCTACGGTGCGGATCTGTATCAGAACAATCCGCTGAATGCCCAGCTCCGGGAGAGCAACGGCAGGAAAATCATCTATGTGCGGTATTCGGGAACGGGCCTGAGCACGGTGACCCGGTATGGCACGATCGCCCATGAGTTCCAGCACATGGTGAACTTCTACCAGAAGCTTCAGGCGGGTGGGGCGGGAACGTTTGAAACGACCTGGCTTGCCGAGGGGCAGGCGAAGTATGCGGAGGATATTTCTGGCTATGGAATTGCCGCGGGGGATGCGAACACCGCGACAATCATCCGGATGATGCAGGAAAAATTCCCTGCCATGTCCCTGACGAGCTGGTATGGCATCGAGAGTTATGGCCTCTCATATCTCTTCGTCCGGTTCCTGGCCGAGGCGAACCGGTATGGAACGACCTCGCGTCAGATCACCCGGCAGCTTTCGACGAGCCGCTCGATCGGGATCGATGCGATCGAAGGCATTACCGGCGAGCCGTTCTCCCGCACGCTCGGAAGATTCTACCTGAGTCTGCTCTTGAACCGGTATTCCTCGACGGCAGCCGCCGATTACGGCATCAACGGTCTGAATCTCGCGGGCTCGTATGCCGGGGTGCAGCTGTCTGGCATGCCCGTTGTCACCCTGTCCGGGCCGATTTCAGGAACCATCGTGCGGGCGCATGGCTGCCAGTATTTCCAACGGCAGGGGACGACGCAGCCGACCCCCCTCGTCATCCAGAACGTCGAAAACACCATCCAGGCATGGCTTCTCGACCAGCGTCCCTGAGTCACCGCTTCCGAAAATCGTGATTTCCCGGGAAAAAGTCGTTACCATGGGAAGGAACGTCGCTCGCGTTGGCGCAGGAGGGTGGCATGCCGAGACGGTATCTGGCGGAAATCGTGATGGTTCTGGGATTTCTGGCGACGGGGGCTTTTGCCCTGCCGCCCCGGGATCACCTGTC
Source organism: Candidatus Ozemibacteraceae bacterium (assembly GCA_036567845.1). GTDB lineage: Bacteria > Muiribacteriota > Ozemobacteria > Ozemobacterales > Ozemobacteraceae > MWAR01. The sequence goes on from DATCTT010000070.1 coordinate 1,260, forward strand.
GGCGCCCATCGTGAGTTTGATCACCCCTGTATCGTTTCACGTTGGCTGGGCCACCTACCCGGCTGCAGATGAGACCACGCATTACCAGCCACGCATCGGGAACGCGTTATATGGCGTTTCGGTGACGGGCGCCGAAACGACGGTCGTCGGTCTCCGGCCCGGCCGGACGACGGACGTCAGCATCCTGACGTACCATCGGGGTACGTTGATCGGGGTCTCGTCCCCGACAGCGGTTCTGACCGGACCCGATGCCCCATCGGCCCTCTCGGCGTATGATATCGCCACGAGTGGGTTTTCCCTTCGTTGGCAGCCGGTCGATACGGCGACCGCCTACAGGATCTACCGCCTGCCGGACACCCTGCTCGCGACCGTCACGGCCTCATCGACCCAGACGCGGTTGGTTGGGTTTCAGCCCGGAGAGACGTTGCGCATCGGCATGACGGCGGTGAATCCTTCATCGGCATCGTTTTTCTCGGCCTCGATCACGGTTCTACTGCTTCCGGCGCCGCCAGTGATGCGTGTCGTGACGTCCGAAATCGGGCAGACATCCTTTGTGGTCACGTGGACGCCCGTTGCGGGTGCCGCGACGTATACTGTCCTGACGGATGGCGCGGTGTCGGGGGGCGTGGCTTCTGATGCCAACCGATACACCGTGTCGGGGCTTGCCCCGGGGAGTTCCGTTGCGGTGCAGGTGCGGGCTGAGAACGAGTCGGGAAGCTCGGAGCTTTCGAGCCCGCCCGTGCGCGTGCTGCTTCTGCCCCCCACGCCCGCAGCGCCGGTTGCCGAGGAGATCGGACCGAAACGGGTGAAGATCCGTTGGGCAGCCATCGCGGGAGTCGAAGGGTACAAAGTTTGGCGCGATCACGACTGGCTCGTTGCGAATGTTCCGGCGACCGTCACCTCGGTGCAACTGGTCTCCGGTATCAATCCCGGGGACGTGGCGACCTATACCGTATCAGCCTGGAACGCGACCGGCGACTCCCCGCAGTCCATCGGGACCTTTGTCCGCTTCCCCGTCTCCGTGACTTCACGCAGAACAGGGGAACGACAAAATTATGTATTTGTAAATATATCTGAAGAGCAGCTGCCCCTGCCGCTCGGGCTTCTTGCCCGTTCCGTTGCCGCAGCCGGCGGGGATGCCGGAAACATCGGCATGCCGGTTGACGCGGGGCTGAGCGAGATGTGCAGGCGGATCGGTGAAATGCGGCGCCGGGGGACGCAGGACCGCTTCGAACGCCTGTACGACCGGTGAGACGGCCTTCTCAGAACCAGTAGCTCAGGAACAGGTAGGCGAGCGCTCCGAGGAAGCCGATCACGGACCAGGGGTATGCGGTTTCGTGCTGGCGCAGCGATTCCAGCAGAGACGCGGGCCGGGCTGGTATTGCCGGCTGTTCGTGAATTTCGGGATCTGTCATGGATGGCTCCTCTGCCGGG
>DATCTT010000071.1:0-4160 GCA_036567845.1 Candidatus Ozemibacteraceae bacterium
GAAGGCGCTGGGGCTGCTGTTCCTCGCCGAGCCGGCCCGGCAGCTGCTCGCGATGGCCCTGGCGTATGCCGTGCTGATCGTCTTCACCAGCGACATCCTGATGGGCCACACCCTGAACGCTGGCCAGATGAGCACCGACACGGCGTTTCTGTCGACCCTCCCCGTGACGCCCGGCACCCTGCTCGTTCTCAAGCTGTACGAGCGGCTCGTCACCGACTGGATGGGCTTCATCTTCCTGTTCAGCGGCTTTCTGGGGCTGGCCTGGCCAGGCAGCCCGACCCCTGCCTGGTTCGCGCTTTCCTGCCTCCTGTATCTCGAGACGAGTCTGGCGTCAGGGCTGGCGATCACGCTCGTCGGCACGCTTCTCCAACGGCTGGCCCGGCCCTCGGCAATCGAGAACCTGTTTTCCCTGCTCGGATACGTCTGCGCGTTCCTCGGGCTGGTTCCCATCCTGCTTGTTTCCTCGGCCCCAATGGATGCGGCCCTGGCGCTGCTCGACTGGACAAGTCGGTTCGGAGCCTGGCCGGCGGCGCTTCTCACCCCTGCACGATGGGTCACAGACACGCTTCTCGACGGGTTCTCCTCCCCATCCTTCGGGAAGTTCCAGGCGCTCTGGGCTGTGATGATGGTCGCCGGCTGCGCCTGTTTCCATTTGATGGCCCGCCACAACTGGCCAGGCTGGGTTCACGCCGGCCGGCGACTGAACGCCGGAAGCGGCCGGCATCTACTTTCGGGCCTGCTGCGCAAAGAAGCCCTGCTCCTGCGCAGCGACTGGAATATCCTGACAAACTCGCTCTTGATGCCAATATCCATCATCATCATGCAGCTCTGGGCATTGCGTGGGGTCGTGGGGCTCGGCTCGGAAACCTCGGGCATGAACGTCATGGCGGCCGCCCTGATGTATTTCTCGATGTTCGGCCCCCTGAACTCGATGGGAAGCGAAGGGCGCGCCATCTCCCTTCTCGAAACCATGCCTGTCTCCCCCGGCCGGATCATCGTCCTCAAAACATTGTTCTGGAGCGTCATCGCCGCCAGCTGTTTCGTTCCGGCCGCGATCGGAACGGGGCTATATCTCGACTTTCCGGTGGCCGCCATCCTGCGCACGGCCGGCTGGACCGTCGCGATGATTCCGGCGCTCGTCTGGGTCGCAGTCTCGATGTCGGCCCTGTATGCCCGGTATGAAGGGAAGGTGCTCCAGCAGCGTTCACATCTGACGGCGAAGCTTGCGACCCCCTTCGTGATGGCCCTGATCGTGCCGGTCAAAGACACTTCGGTCTCCTCGTTCATCCATCTGGCGCTGTTCCTGACGCTTGCCGCCATTCTGCATGACAAGGCCGTCACGGCAATCTCGCGGCGACTCGATCCCGACGGGCTCCGGCAGTCGCGTTTCGCCCCTTCCGACGCGTTTCTCACCCTTGTCGTCCTGATGGGCATCCAGCGGCTCACCGCGACCGTGGCCGCCCTCGCCGTCCCCCCCGAAGCGCTGGGGCTGTGGCCCTGGCTGACAGCCACGGTCGTCTCCCTGGTGATCCTCTCGGCCATCTGCTGGAGGTATGCCCGGGCGCGGTTTTCCACCCCGGCCGAAGCCCTCGGCTGGCGCCGTCCCCCGCTGCCCGCGCTGTTCCTTGCCCTCTTCGCCGCCCTGGCCCTCGGCGGTCTGGCAGCCGCCTACCTCGACTGGATCGATGCGGCGGGCCAGCCGGTCTTCTCCTCGAGCGCGGCCGTCTGGAGCATCGCGAACGAGCTGTTCGGGCCGGCCTGGGGCGCGGCCCTGTTCCTGCTGCTGTTCTGCGTCGCCACGCCGCTGGTCGAGGAGATGTTCTTCCGGGGCTTCTGCTGGCAGGCCCTCGCCGGCATAGGCTGGACGGGCACGGGTGGAATCGCCGCCAACGGCCTGTTCTTCGCCCTGTCCCACCCTCTCGTCTCGATGCCGACCGCGTTTCTGCTCGGAGCCGCCACCGCCCTGCTGTTCCGGCACACCCGGAGCCTGTGGCCGGGCATCCTGCTCCATTCGGTGTATAATTTTCTCATCCTGGCCATCCACGCAAGCCGGCTGTAAAGGAGAACACCCATGCTATACCGCACGATGCCCCGAACGAAGGACCCCCTTTCGATCCTCGGATTCGGCTGCATGCGCCTGCCCCAGAAGGGCCGCAGCATCGACGAGCCGGCGGCCCTAAATTTGATAGATATGGCTATAGAAAAAGGCGTCACCTACTTCGACACGGCCGTGCCGTATCACATGGGCGCAAGCGAGCCGTTCCTCGGACTGGCGCTGGCGCGGGACGGCAAGCGGTCGAAGGTCCGGATCGCGACGAAGCTACCGCACTGGCAGACCCGATCCGTAAGGGAAATGGACGCGATGCTGGCATCGCAACTGGCGAACCTGCGCACGGATGTGATCGATTACTACCTGATCCACAGTCTGAACGGCGCGACCTGGCTCAAGGCGCGGGAATCGGGGGTGCTCGAGTTTCTCGAACGGGCGAAGCGCGACGGCCGCATCCGGTTCGCCGGCTTTTCCTACCACGGCAGCCGGGAGGAGTTCCCCCCGATCGTCGATGCCTGGAACTGGGATTTCTGCCAGATCCAGTACAATCTTCTCGACGAGCAGAACCAGGCTGGCCGGGCCGGCCTCGAGTATGCCGCGTCCAAAGGGCTCGGCGTGATCATCATGGAGCCGCTGCGCGGGGGGAACCTCGCCCGCAAGCCGCCCGTCGAGATCCAGGCGGTCTGGGACAAGGCCCCGGTGAAGCGAACCCCGGCCGAGTGGGCCCTGCGCTGGGTCTGGAACCATCCCGAGGTGTCGGTCGTGCTGTCCGGCATGAACCACCCCGACCAGCTGACCGAGAATCTGAAGATCGCCGATGCGGCCACGCCGGGCTCGCTGACCTCCGAAGAGCTTTCCCTGACGAGCGAAGCCGCGAACACCTACCGGAAGCTGATGAAGGTGGCCTGCACGGGCTGCCAGTACTGCATGCCCTGCCCCGCCGGCGTCAATATCCCGGGCTGTTTCGAGAGTTACAACAGCCATCATCTGTTCCAGGATCCCGGCGCCGCAGGATTCTACCTGATCCGCATGGGGGGCGCGCTCGACAAGCCGGCTCTGGCCTCGCAGTGTATCCGGTGCGGCGCCTGCGTGAAAAAGTGCCCGCAGTCGATCCCGATTCCCGACGTGCTGCCAGATGTGGCGCGCACGTTCGAGGGGCCGGTGTTCCGGTTCAAGGCCTGGGCGATCCGCACATTCATGGATCTCCAGCGCCTCTGGAACCTGTTCAGGACAAAGAAATCCTCCCGTCCCTGAGAGGATCGCCCGCGTCGTTTCAACACCGTCGGGCATCATGCCGGGCGGGTTTGAAACCCGCCCCTGCATGGCATTTGAAGGGACGCATCGGGGGTTCGGGGGGAAACGCAACGCTCCTCCGCCTGACCGTTCTCTGTGCCTCTGTGGTGAAACGGTCTGTTTTATCTGCGCCATCTGTGGCATCTGCGGGTCGTTATCCTCATCGCAAGGGGGTTTCCGAGGGGAATGAAAAAATCTCCTTGCCAAACCTGACAATCTTTATACATTTTCGCCTTGCGTTGAAAACACGGAGGTGTCGTCATGCGTTCAATCAAGATGTTCGTGTTCGGCCTGCTGGTTCTTGCCAGCGCGGCGTTCGCGGCCCAGAATGTCGCGATCTCGCCCGAGAATGCGCCCTATGAAGCCTCTCCCACCATCAGCACCAGTCCTGATGCCGCGTTCAGCTTCACCCAGTATAACTCCAATGCCGGCCGGTATGACCGGAACGCCGACGGCCGGGTCGACCTGATCGTCGCCGACCGCAACGGTGACGGCCGGGGCGACTACTGGGCGACCGACCGCAACTTCGACGGCATGATCGATGATTACCAGTATGACAGGAATCTCGACGGTCGTATCGACCAGTGGGAGTACGATCTCAACTACGACGGCGTCTCAGACAAGATCTACGTCGACGCCAACGGGGACGGCCGGCCCGACATGTATGCCGGCCTGAACCCAGGCTCCCAGACGTATACTTGGTATGGCAACCTGTCGGGCGTGCAGGCGGCCGGCGGGCTTTCGAAGAAGGCCCAGCGGCGTCTTGCCTCGGGCAGGGCAGCGAACTCGTATTGATCTCCCCCATCCAGCAGGGGCA
>DATCTT010000072.1:0-4584 GCA_036567845.1 Candidatus Ozemibacteraceae bacterium
ATAGATATTGGTATTTTTTACGGAGGCCAACCGTTCGATGTGTCAGGGCAGCTGGTGGCCGGCGTAGTAGTCGCGCACGGCGAGCATGGCCTCGCGGTCGGTCATCTTGTCGGCCGGCTTCACCTCGAGGATCTTGTACCCGAGCGAGCGCTGTTCCAGGGCGTTACGCAGCTCCACCCGGGCCTCGCCCGGTCCCATGAGCATCAGATAATCGGCGCCTTTCACCAGCTCGACGATGTCGTTATAATATTTTTTCAGATATAATGACTCCTGGTTCAGCTGGGCCGCATCGGGCACGATATCGTGCTGTCCATGCTGGGAGCGGCCCTTCGGCGCGCCGGTTCCCTCGAGCGGCGAGGCGACGACCTGCACCTGCTCCTCCCCCTGCCCGACCGTCACGATGACGGCCCTCCGCCGGTCCACCCAGATGCCGATCCGCTTTTTCATGACATGCAGCCCCCTGTGTCGGGAATATTGTGCATCACTCTCCGGGCCTGCTCATCCGCCGTGTCCCGCCGCTGAAACGTTGCGGGGGCGAACATCACGCCCGGCCAGCCGGTCTTCACACGGTACAGGATACTTCGCCGCAACGGCATTGGGCAAGACACATCACGTTTCATGACCGACGTCCCGGAGAGCGGCAAAGGCCAGTCCTGAATCGAGCATTAAAAGAGAGAAGGCCCGGCACGGTTCGGTGATATGATCGAAAGAAAAGCCGGGGAGGATGAAACATGAGGATGTTCGCGGTTCTGCTCGCCATGACCTGTCTTGTTGCACATGCAGGCTTCGCGGAAGAGGGGCTCGATCTCGAGGGGACCGTGAAGATCCTGCAGGCGGCGCAGAAGTTCCAGGGGAAGCCGACGCCGAAGGCGCTGACGACGAAAGGCGGGGCGCTCGACAAGGGCGGCTATGACCCCAACGGGTTTCTGGCGCTGTTTCCGCGGCTGGGCATCGCCTCGGGCCAGGTGCTGGACTTCGTCTACGATTTTCAGGATCTCGGCGGGCATCCCATCGTGTATGCGCGACCTGCCGAGCAGGCGGCCTTTTCCGATCTCGCCTCGTTCAAGAAAGAATATCCGAGACGATATTTTCTCGGCGACCGGGTCCGGTATGATCCCGCCTATCTGGGCAGCATCACGACCGACGGCACGCCCGACGGGTTTCTCCAGCTCGCGCTGTTGGTACTGACCAGCGAGCAGTTCTACGCCCACTGGCACGCCGTCTATTATCTCCACCTGCCGATTCTCGATCAGGCGACCTTCGAGGATGTGCTGAAAGCCTACAAAAAGGAGGATCGGGAGAAAGGCCGCACGATCGAGTTCCGGCCGCGCGTCACCCTTGATCAGCAGCAGGCGCGCGTGGAGTATCTCCTTTTCAACGAATGGACAGGCATTCAGCGCATCATCTGGACGGTGAGCCGCGCCGTTCCCCACCGTTTCATCGCCGTCGAAGAACAGATGCTGCTGCCGTATAAAAATCCGATCCGTTTCTGACGGGAAAGGACCGCCCCCGGAAATGCGAACGGAGTCTTTCAGGATTTTGCGTACCAGGCACGGACATCGAGGGCGACTTCCCGGACGGTCATCCGATCGGCCGGCCTGACGTCGAGGATCTTCCCGCCCATCATATGCCGCACGAGGTTGCGCTGAAGCTCGAGCTTGGCTTCGCCCGGCCCCATCAGCATGATGGAATCAGCGTTGTTCAGATGGGCGACGATGTCGTTGTAGTATTTTTTCAGATGAACCGACGACTTGTTCTGGAGCGTGTCGTCGGCATACATCGCCTGCGCTCCATACTGGGCGCGCGGTCCGTCTCCGGCAGACGCATGGGCGCCCGCTTCAGCCCCTGAGGAAATGATGTGGACCGTCTCCTGATCCTGGGTCAGGGTCACGATGCCAGCCTTCCTGTGATCCACCCAGACACCGACTTTTTTCTCCATACCTGTCTCCTCTCAATGCATGAACCAGCTCTCTGATTTCCGGGGGACGGAAAAATCCTCTTCGATGTAAACGTATTTTCCCCTCCCGAAATGTCAAAAAAGCAACATCCTGCGTTTGAAAAACGACGCACCGCAGAGTCCCGGAGACACAGAGGGAACCTCGTTTCAGACCTTGGGCGAGAGGGATCGGTCATCATTCTTCGTGTTTTATGGTGAAGTATGCTCCGTGCCTCTGTGTTTCTGTGGCGAAACGGTCTTTTTGTCGGAGCTTCCGAGGCGGCGAGGGCAGGAACCGATGTGCGGGCCACGTCGGAAGGGCGCCTTGCCGGTCAGGGGATTTTTCCGTACAATTGGCGCAAGAATCATCTGACATCAAGGGAGAAGTCGCATGAAGATCAGATCGCTGCTCCGTTCCGTCGCCGTTCTGCTTCTTGTTCTGTTCGTCGCCGGCGCCGCCCATGCGGCCACCTACGGCTATGTGGTCGTGAAAGGGAAAAGCGAAGAGGCACTCGATCGCGAGGTTTCGACGATCGAGCGGCTCATCAAGGGCTGGGACAAAGGCGAGATGCTGTTCAAGCACAAGGTCGCCAACGGCATCGTCTTTTTCAAGAAATACACGGTGACGATGGTGTTCGCCGGCCTCGAGAAAGATGTTTCGGCGTTTCTTTCCAGCGGCCCGTATGAGGGCGACTTCGTGAAAGACGTCGTGGCCCAGTTCACCTATACCAGCAAGGGCGACCCGCAGGCCGGCGAAAGCGAAGTCTCGACGGTTCTGACGAAGAAGTTCCCGAATGTCCGCAATGCCATCGCCACCATCAAGGGCAAGTCGGACACCGCTCTCTGGACCGAATTCAAGACCGCGAAGCCGAAGGCCTATGAGAAGCATCTGCTCGGCGGCAAGCTGGTTTCCCCGCAGATCAATGTGGTCTTCTACAGCATGCGGCCGGTCGAGGAAAACCGCATCCTCAGCATCACCTTCGGCGAAGGCTCGACCCGCTCGCTCGAGTGACGACGGAAGGCAACGTCACCACAAAGACACGAAGGCACGAAAGGGAACGGACCACAGAGGCACGGAGACACAGAGAAACAGAATAAATTGCCTTCGATCGTTCGTTGAAACAGAACATTCCGGTGGAGGGGCGGGTTTCAAACCCGCCCCTCTGTGCTATCCGGCAAGAGTCAAAACATCGGTTGAGCCATTCGGCGTCATCTGCGGATGGGCTTGGGGTGGGTGGTTCAGAGGGCCCCGGTTTTCTTCTTCTTGTAGCCGCACTTGCAGACTTTTTTGCCGGTCATGTCGCGGGCACATTCGGGGCAGTAGCGACTCAGCCGCTCCAGGGCCTCCCGGCGCAGCTTTTCCTGTGCCTCGATCCGGGCCTGCTCGGCCGGATCCGCCTTCGTGGCCTCCTGCTCGTTCTTTTCCTCCATCAGCTCCTGCATTTTTTCCTGGTAGTCGGGGTTCTCCTTCAGATAGGCGATGAACGCCTTTTCCGGGGAGAGCCCTTTTTTATACAGGTGAATATAATCATACAGGGGATCTTCCTCGAGCTTTTCCTCGCAGATCTTTTCGAACGCCTCTTCCCAGGCTTCCATGGACATGCGCTGCACCATCGTTTCGCTCCGATCGTTCGCTGAAAATCATCGGCCCGCCGCCATCATAGTCCAGGCGGCATGGCGGATCAAGGTTCCATCGGGAGGCTGATGAACGTGGGCCAGTAGAGCCAGGCCTGTCCGAAGAGGTCCTCGAAGCGCGAGGTGTTCGCCACATACGAAACAACCGTTCCCGCCGGCCCAGAAAGCTCGGGATGAGCCTTCGCCGCGTAGGTGAACACGCCCGGCCGCCGTGCGGGCTCGGGACAGATGAAGACGGTCCTCGCGCCGCCCCAGGGACCGAAGGGGGAATCAGCCTCCCGGGTGAGAATATCCGGCGAAAGATTTCCGCCGGACTGGATCAGCTGATACCGCGCACAGTCCGTTCCCAGGACGGATCCGGCCGGGGTCACGGAGAACTCCGTCGTGATTCCGTCGACAAGCCCGCGGCAGCGGCGGAAATCCCTCGTCCAGCCGTCCGGCCCGAGAAAACGCCAGTCGCCAAACCGGTCGATGCGATCGGCCGAAACGGTCGCGACGATCATCCGGCGATCTCCGGGCCGTTCATCCACCCCGTAGATGCAGACGTCGTTTCCGATCGACAGCACCCACGAGCCGAAAAACAGGGTCCGGTCCGGCTGTCGGGAATCTCCGAATATACTCCATGGTATTTTTCTCATCGCCACCCGCCACGACAGCGGGTCGTCGGCGACGTTGGGGATATGGGCAAGCCAGGTGCCGACGCTCCGGAAGCCGAAGGTCGACGCGGCATCCGTCGTTTCCACCTGGAGCAGGAACAGCCACAGCCCTCGCTTCGTGGCCAGGCCATGGAACAGCCAGAAGTATCCCCGGTGGTCCGGCGGTTCGAAAAACGAGACGGGGGCTCCATCGGCCGCCCGTCGCACGAGGATGCGCGGCCGGGCCGTGGAGTGATCCTGAACCGCGACCGCATTGTGGATCATGACGGCGTCACACCGCTTCCCGCCCGCGACACGGCCGACGATACTGTCGCTGAACAGCCACAGGATGCGACCGCCCTCAAGCGGCACCGAAAA
>DATCTT010000073.1:0-1990 GCA_036567845.1 Candidatus Ozemibacteraceae bacterium
CATTTTTATCAATAGAAAATCCTCAAAGCATGATCCAATGTAAATTCCTTTGTTAAAAAGACTTAGAGGGATACATAACGACAGAGCGCATACAAAAAAGCTCAGACGAACGAGCAATCCGTCTGAGCTTTCATGTTTGACCGAGAAGACCTGCCTTCAGGTGGGCTCCTTAGCTGTTGAACTCCTTTAGATCCTCTTCACATACTTCCAGAGGAATCGCCCTCGCGGCCTGTTTGTCCGTGTGACTTGCGATTTTGTGCAACACCTCATCCGACTTGCCGAAGCTTTTGCGGGGCTTGGACTTGGAGCTCGAGACTGCGTGCAACCGGCTCTCGATATTACCATGAGCGCTGGTTCGACCCGGCCCGGCCCCCTCTGAACGGCTCCGCGAACCCCGGCCTCCGACCATCGCCACCAACTGGCCCACGATCTCCTTCATGCTCTCGGCCTGCGCGCTGAGCTCCTCTGAAGCGCTGGCCGATTCCTCGGCATTGGCCGCGTTCTGCTGCGTCACCTTGTCCATCTGCGAGACTGCCGTGTTCACTTGGTCGATCCCCTGCGCCTGCTCCTGTGAGGCCGCCGCGATCTCGCTGACCAGATCCGTCGTCTTGCCCACGCTCTGGACGATCTCCTCCAGGACCTTGCTGACCTCGTTGGCGATGTCCACCCCGTTCTTGGCGTTCTTGACCGACTCCTCGATCATACTGGCGGTGTTCTTGGCCGCTTCCGCCGACCGCATCGCCAGATTGCGAACCTCTTCGGCCACCACCGCAAAACCCTTGCCCGCTTCGCCCGCCCGCGCGGCCTCGACCGCCGCGTTCAACGCCAGCAGGTTGGTCTGGAACGCGATCTCGTCGATGACCTTGATGATCTTGGAGGTCTCGTCGGAACTCTTCTGGATCTCCTGGATCGCCTGGCTCATCCGACTCATCGCCTCGGAACCGGTGCCGGCGGCCTTCTTGGCCTCCGCGGCCAGGGTGTTGGCCTGCTGGGCGTTGTCGGCGTTCTGTTTGGTCATGCTGGACATCTCTTCGAGGCTCGAAGAGGTCTCCTGCAGACCCGCGGCCTGCTCGGTCGCCCCCTCGGCCAGCGATTGGGAAGCCGCCGAGACCTGACCCGAAGCGGAGGCCACCTGCTCGGCGCCGTCGGTCAACTGCGCAATGATCCGGCCGAGCGCCCTCGAAACGGATCGTGCGAAGAGAACCCCGATCGACATGCCGATTCCAGCCATCACGACAACTGCGATGGCGATGATCCAAATCTGGGCCCGAGTCCCGCGGGCCACCATGAGATCGATTTCGCTGACGATCTCGGTCACCTCATCCACCGGTACTGTGCTTGCGACGACATAGTGATTGTCTCCCAACACCAGCGGACAGAAGGCCGTGTACTTGTCCACCCCCTCAAAGAGATAGCGCGATACTCCTGTGTCGCCCTGGAGCATCTGGTCTTTGACAATGGTCGCCAGTTTGCCGAAACTGGAGTCGCTGAGGTTTTTGCCGTCCTTCAACGTGTATTTGGGATGCGTGATGAGGACTCCCTTTTCATTGAGGATGTAAGTATAGCCCGTTTTTCCATAGACGCTGCCAGCCAGCAGATCCTGGACCAGACTCCAGTCTACGTTGATGACGACAACGCCGTGCAACTCGCCCTGTACGTACACGGGGGCGGCGATCCGAATCTCCGGATTGCCTGTGTTTTTGGCGATCTCCACCGGCGTGATGTAGACCTGCCCTTCGGGCATCTTCTTGGCGGCTTCGAACCAGTCGGTGCCGCTTCGGGTCCCCAGAGCGTTTTCGTTTACGAGGACGCCTTGGTTGACGACTACGATCTCTTTTCCCGCCGCATCGAGGAATCGAGCCTGGGGGTAGCAAGGTTTCATGCCTTTAGTCGTCTGCAGCTTGACTCGCTGCGTGACCTCGAGCAGATCCCGGCGGAGAAGCTGAATGCTGTCCTCGGCCGCCATCTGGCTCATCTCGTCGATGTATCC
>DATCTT010000074.1:0-2078 GCA_036567845.1 Candidatus Ozemibacteraceae bacterium
GTGCAAAAAGCGGTTTCCGGCCATCCGAGATTCCGGGGATCGGGATCAGAATCGGGTGAAAGACGCCGCCGGCCGACCGGTCTGCCTGTTCGAGGGCAAACCGGAGGGAGGCGGGAGAGTCGCTCAGCTCGGCAGGCCAGATGATCAGAACGGCTCCGAGCGGGGTGGCGCCGTGGTTGATCGTCCGCCACATGACCAGTCGGGTCCGGCTCTCGATCAGCGCGGGTGTGACGCGGCCTTCCCTCCCGGCCAGGACACGGGGATGCGTCCATGGGCCGAAAATGAGGGCGTTCGTTGGGGAGATCGTCTTCATCCGGCGTACATCGATACTGCCTGATTCGGAGACGGAGCGGTAGAAATCGAGCAGCTCCGCTATCAGCCGCAGCTTCATGCGCGGAAGTGAAGGGTGTTTGAGGGGTTTGAACCGGCCGTCGGGGGAGATGCCGAAGGAAACGAGCAGCGTACCCGCCGGCCGGTGGGACGGCGGGTACGCCCGGATGAATGCGGCTTCCGGAATGCTCGAATCAAAAAGAGATCCCTTGCGGGATCTCTTTGATGCTTCGAGGATGAGGTTCTCGAAACGTACTCCCATCATTTCCAGCTGGGAGTCGATGGTGTGAGAGGCCCTGAGCCGATGAAGCCCCTGCCTGGCAAGGCGTTGCCACTCGCGACGTTCCCGCTCACTCCTGAGGCTCGCTAGGCGCATATCCGTGACGGACAGCGCCGCGAGAAGCAGGATCGTGAGAAGGAACGGTGCCGCGAGAACGAGAAAGGCCTTGACCCGCGAGGTCACTTTCGGACTCTAGGAGCGCCGTACCAGCCGGAGCCGGTCAGCGCTTTTTCGAGGAACGGGCGGCGGGCTTCTTCTTCTTGCTGACGGGAGCGGCAACCTTCTTCTGCTTCTTGGCGGGAGCCTTCTTGGCAGCCTTGGGAGCAGGCTTCTCAGCCTTTTTGGCAGGCTTGGCGGGCTTGGCTGCCGGCTTCGCGGCGGCCTTGGCGGGCTGCTTGCGGGAGGAGGGGAACAGCGGCTGCTCGTCGTCGGACTCCTTCGCGGCCTTCCGCGCGGCGACATGCTTCTGGACCTGCTTGCGCAGCTCGTCGGCGGTATACAGGTTCTTGCCCTTGTGGGTGATGTGCTCCTCGTAATAGGGGGTAACCAGATCCTGAATGGCCTTGAGGATCTGGTCGTCCTTCGGGTTCTTGATGGTGCCGAGAACGATCTGGGAGGCATACCCGAAGACCAGGGAGAAGAGGGCATTCATGGTTTCCTGGTAGGCTTCGTCGCTGCGGATCGCGGCCAGGAAATCGACCTTCCGGACGCGGTCGCGGACCCACTTGTGGAACGTGCTCATCAGCTTGCCGGACTGCTGCTGTTCAAAGAACAGGGCCTTGAAAACGTTCGGCTTGTCACGGGCGAGAAGACACATGGCCATCGCGACGTCCCCGAACAGGTTGTTGCCGCGGGGCTTCTTCACTTCAGCGACGAGATACTCGATGGAGGCCTTGAGGGTTTCGTTCCGGAGATCATTGATGGTGTGGAACAGCCAGAAGATCGGCATGGTCGAACAACCGACTTCGGTGGCGACGCTCACCGCGGTGACGGCGGGAAGACCTTCGCGTTCGAGAACGGAATAGGCACCCTTGAGAATATCTTCATAACCGAACATGGTACGACGAGGCATGCAAGTAGCTCCTTCTAGTTTAAAATATAACCTCGAGCAAAATAATATCACCCAAGACATTACGCTCGATATCCAATCATAATGTACCGGTTCGGATTTCGCAATCATCAAATGAAAATTTTTATGATTTTTTTCTGGCACTCTCAAAAGCGCTGCTGAAAAGGCCTTTCGCAGGTCCGGAATGACAGAGGAACTGTTCTGTGATACTCTTTTTTCCGAAACACCTCCGCCGGGTACCGAAAACGGGTACTCGTGACCGGAAAACTCTGGACAATCTCCGGAAGGCCAGGGAAAACACCAACCAAGGGAAGGAGCCATACGTGTACAAGATCCTCGAGAAAGAACAGCTGGCAGCGGGCATTTCCCGTCTCGTGTTCGATGCCCCACTCATCGCGA
>DATCTT010000075.1:0-4063 GCA_036567845.1 Candidatus Ozemibacteraceae bacterium
TACGGCGCCCTCGTTTCGGGGGCTGGCCTCTCCCCGAAGGGCTCCGATGATGCGGCCGAAGCCGCCTGGTATCCGCTGTTCCGACTGCCCGAGATGGCGTTCGATCATGCCCGGGCCCTGCGCGAGATCACGGCGCGTCTCCAGTGGCAGGCGCGCACGGCCGTGGTCGGACGCACCTGTCTGCCCACCACATTCCGGCCCGAGGCCCTCCGGAAGCTGCATGCGACAATCCTGAACGTTCCGGAACTGTCCGATGATCCGGCGGCGCGGGGCATCCAACTCGGCCTGCTGGAGGCCGCAGACGACGAAGGTGGACTGCGCTTCACGCCCAAAGCCGTCCCCGGCCCCGACTGGGATCCTCTGCCCTGGTGAATAGGCAAGGATGATGTCCTCCTCGCTGCTCTACCCGAACTGGCGGGCACTTGTTCGGAGCGTCGAAAAGCGCAGTCCGCGGTTTCTCGCCCTGGTGACATCGGGCGGGTTGCTCACGGCCTTCATTGTATACTATTCGCTATATCGATTTCTTGAGTATGTCGGGCGGGCCCCGATGCTTGGTGCCGTCGTCGGGCCGATGATCGGCGGGCTGCTTGTCTCGAAGCTGCTGGAGATGCTCTACCTGGCGCTGTTCATCATGATCGTGTTCAGCAGCGTGATCGCCTCGTTTTCGGCCTTCTACCTCGACGACGAGATCCGGCTGTTGATGGCCTCGCCGGTGCCGGCGGCCCGCATCTTCTGGTCGCGGTTCGCGCAGATGGTCGTCGAGAGCAGCTGGATGGCGGCAGCGTTCTTCCTGCCCGTGTTCCTCGCGTTCGCCACGGCCGCAGACGCACCGACCTGGGCGTATCTGATCTACCCGCTCTACATCGCACTGTTCCTGCTGACCCCGAACCTGTTCGGGGCACTGCTCGCCCTTTCCCTGGCGACGGTCTTCCCGATCCGGCAGATGCGGAAGGTATTCCAGTTCCTCTCGGTGCTCGTACTGGCGAGCATGGTATTCTTCTTCCGGTATATGGAGCCCGAGAAGCTGCTCAATCCCAGCTATTTCGGAAGCGTCTCGAATTACATTCTCAATCTGCAGAACCCGATGACGAAGATCGGCCCCAGCGCCTGGATCACCTCGGCGACCCAAATGCTGTTCCACGGCGACCCCCTTCTCAGCCTCGGGAAGATGCTGCCGCTGCTCGGGTTCCTCGGCGCCGGTTTTGCCCTTCTGCACCTGCTCGCGCGGGGGTATTACCGGAACAGCTGGCAAGCCTCGCTAGAAGCTGTCGAGAACCAGGTGCTCGGACTCGAATGGCTCAGGCGGCTGTTGATCCGGCCCTTCCGGCTCGCCTCGCCCGAGTTTCGCGTCATCGCCGAGAAGGAGATCACGGTGTTCTTCCGGGACCCGGCGGTGTTTTCCCAGATTTTCATGATGGCGGCGATCCTGTTCGTGTATGGCTACAATCTGACGATTCTGCCCCTGAAAGAGCTGCCCTCGCTGTATTCGGGCGAGATCAACGACACGATGGTATATTTCAACGGGCCGTTTATCGGCTTCATCCTGGCCGCGATCGCAATGCGGTTCGTCTACCCCTCGATCAGCATGGAGGGGCGCGCCTTCTGGGCAGTCAAATCCTCCCCAGTCCCGGCCAACCGTCTGCTCCAGGTGAAGTTCATCCTGTATCTCGTCCCGATGCTGCTTCTCGGCCTCGTGATGTGTGGAATATCTAACAGTATATTTTCTGTCACAAGTTCATATCTCTTCTGGATCAGCTTCCTCAACGTGACGCTGATGTCCGTCGTGATCACGGGGCTGGCCATCGGGCTCGGTACCGTCTTCGCACGGTTCGATGCGGACAACCCATTGAAGATCTCGGGCTCGTTCGGTGGCTTCGTTTTCATGATCAGCTGCGCGGCTTACGTGTTGAATCTGCTGTTGCTCGAGGCCTATCCGATGTTTCGATTATATTTTTATCGATATTATCCCGTCACAAGTCATGGAAGCTGGATATTGATCGTTCTCTCCTTCGTTCTCCTGACGATGTGCAGCATCGTTTGGACCGTCGCGCCCCTGATCCGGGCACGTGATACAATCGAGCGCTATGAACCAGACTGAACCCGCGATCTCGCTCGCCGGCATCGGCAAGCATTACGGCCATTTCGAGGCCCTCAAGCCGACGACGCTCGACATCCAGCCGGGCGAGTTTTTCGGTTTTCTCGGCCCGAATGGGGCTGGCAAGACAACAATGATCCGCATCATCACCGGGATCATCAGGGCCACGTGCGGCACCGTGCGCATATCGGGGCACGACATTTCGAAGGATCCCGACGCCGCGAAGCGTCGTCTGGGGTATATCCCCGACCGGCCCTACCTCTACGAGAAACTGACCCCGTTCGAGTATTTCGGTTTCGTGGCAGGCCTCTACACGCTGCCGGGCGACGGCTGGAAGCGGCGGGGCGAAGAGCTCTTGAAACGCTTTTTCCTCTGGGAATGGCGGAACGAGCTGATCGAAAGTTTCTCACACGGCATGAAGCAGAAAACGGCGATGTGTGCCGCGTTCCTGCATGACCCGGACATCATCGTCGTTGACGAGCCGATGGTGGGTCTCGATCCGAAGAGCGTCAAGCTGGTGAAAGACGTGTTCCGGGAAATGGTCGCGCAGGGGAAAACGATCTTCCTGACGACCCACACCCTTTCCGTCGCACAAGATCTCTGCTCGCGCATCGGCATCATCAATCGGGGCAGCGTGATAGCCCTCGGCACGATGGAGGCGCTGCGCACGCAGTCCGGATCCGATCAGGCAGACCTTGAGTCGGTATTCCTCAAGCTGACCGAAGAGGCGTCGGAGGAAGGGGCCGGGGAACGCCCAGCCATCCAGGTCTGACATGACACGCCGCACGGGCATCCTGCTGCTCCTCGCCATGAATTTCGTCTGGGGCGGCTCGTATGCCATCATCAAATGGGCCCTCCAGTTCATGCCCCCAGCGACGCTCGCCATGGCCCGGTTTCTGATCGGCGGAATCGTGCTGATGCTTCTCGTTCCGCGCCCCGCGCCGCGCATCAGCCGACGGGACTGGATCGGTGTCGCGCTGGTCGGGGCGCTCGGCATCAGTCTCGCCTTCCTGCTCAACTTCTGGGGCCTTCAGCGGACGACGGCAACGAAGGCGGCGATAGAGATCACCCTCGAACCGGTCGCGCTTGTGCTGCTCGCGCGACTCGTGCTCGCCGAGACGCTCCAGGCGCGTACCTCGCTCGCGCTAGCCGTTTCCCTGACCGGCACCTTTCTGCTTCTTTTCGCCGGGAAAGACGTGGCGGCCGTCTGGAAGGAGCTCACGTCGGGAGGCGAGCTGCTCGGGGACCTGCTCGTTCTGGCATCGGTCATTCTGGGCGGGGTGTACACTGTCCTCAGCAAACCCGTCACGGGCCGCATCGGACCGATGTGGACGACGGCGCTGAGCAGCCTTATCGGCGCGCTTCTCCTGGCTCCCGCCTCAGCCTGGGAACTCTTCAACGGTCATGTGATACAATGGAGTCTTGGTTTGGGTGCGGCGCTGCTGTTTCTCGGCCTGGTCTGCACCGCCCTTGGCTTCGCTCTCTGGAATCGTGTTCTGGTCGATCTTTCCGCCGGTGACATGGCGGTGACCCTGAATATTCAACCCCTTGCAGGCATCATTATCGGATGGTTATGGCTTGGCGAAACGATGACGTTTGCCGGATACGCCGGGGCCGCGCTGATCCTGGCCGGCGTATCCCTTCTGCCCGTCAAAAACACGTCGCACGGCGACGGGAGCAGTTCGCCGGCCGCGTAAGCGGGGGGGCCAGCCGGGGTAAGATGCGGCTGGCAGGCATCTGAGGGATGTACTGCCACGAAGCGTTTCGCTGCGACCGCGTGGACTGCCCCGTCCGCCGGAACCGTTTCAAACGCTGCTGGACCTTCTTCGGCGAGAGTGGCACGAACAACCCAGACGAGTGTCCCTACGCTCCGTGCTCCACCTGCCATTACCGGATGGGCTGGGACATCGGCCTGATCGGGGAAAGCATGTTCCCGCCCGACGCGCCGCCGGAGCCAGCCGATCTTCT
>DATCTT010000076.1:0-4478 GCA_036567845.1 Candidatus Ozemibacteraceae bacterium
GCACCGCCACGGGCAGCTGGCGCATCGAAGTGGTCAATCCCGACGGCCAGGTGGGAACGTCGGTGACGAGCCTGTCGGTCTATGCACCCGTCCCGGCCGTGCATGCAATCACCCCCCAGACCGGCGAAAACGAGGGCATCACGGGCGGCTGCCGGATCGCGGGAAGCGGCTTCCTGCCCGGAACAAGGGTGCAGCTGACGAAAGCCGGCAAGAGTCCGGTCACGGCAGCCGGCGTGCAGTATGCCGGGTCTTCGCTGCTAACTTGCGATTTCGATCTGACAGGCATCGCCGTCGGCACCTGGAGCGTCCAGGTCAGAAACAGCGATGGCCAGACGGCGACGGGCACCGGGCTGTTCACCGTCCTGCCGTCGCCGTCGCGGCCTGCTCCAACTGTGGCGCGGATCCAGCCGCCGGTCTGCGAGAACTTCGGCCGCCAGACGGGGATCACGATCACCGGTACCGGCTTCCGGAGCGGGGCATCCGTCGTGCTCACGAGATCCGGCCAGGCTCCGGTCCTGGCAGACACAGTCACCGTCGCCGACGCCGCGCGCCTGACCTGTGCCTTCGATGCCACGCGGATGGCACCCGGCTCCTGGAGCGTCACGGTCACGAACGCCGACGACCAGGCGGGTATCGGCAGAGATCTCCTGACGGTTGAGCCCACCGGCCCCGTCATCGCGACGATGACCCCCGCGGCCGGGTCGATCATCGGAACGGCGACGGTCACCGTCACCGGCACCGGTTTCCAGCCCGGAACGACGCTGAAGCTCGTGACCGGCACCACCGAAGTCGCGGCAACCGGTGTTGTCGTGAACGGCTGGTCGAGCATCACCGGGACATTCGATCTCCGTGGACTGGCAACGGGCAGCTTCGATGTGCGGGCCACGAACCCGGATGGGAAGCAGTATCTCGCGATCGACGCATTCCGCGTTCTGGCGATGCCGCCGTCGGTCGGCCCCTCTGTGAATCCCACATCCACCTATCGCACGACGACCACCTTCACCCTCGGCGGGGCTCATTTCCAGCCGGGAGCGACTGTCCGTCTTCTCTCGGGTATCAACAACCCGTACCCGGCCCGGAACGTCGTCGTCAACAGCCCAACCAGCCTCACCTTCGTCCTCGATCTTCCCCAGACATTCCCGTCTGGCATGTGGGATGTCGAGGTGACGAACCCGGATGGTCAGAAAGGCGTGCGACCAGGCCTGATCCAGCTTCAGAACGTGGGGTTGCTGGTGTCGACCAATATCACCAGCGTGTCCCCCGCCATCGGTTTCAACGACGGGAGCCTCACCGTGAGTTTCAAGGCGGTGGACTGGCTGGACAGGTATATCGACTTCATCTACCTGCAGCGCGACGGATATGCCAGTGTGAAGGCAACGAGCATGAGCCTCCCCTTCCGGGACTACTCGTGCACGTTCGATCTTTCGGGCGTCGCCACCGGCACGTGGACGTTCTGTGTTCACCGACTGGACGGCCGAAGCGAATCTGGCGGAACGTTCCAGGTCGTCCCTCCGCCGCCCCTCGTCACGGCCGTTGCCCCAAATTCCGGCATCAACACCGGCCCCAAGCTCGTGAATATAGGAGGCTATGGTTTCACCAGGGACTCCTCGGTAATGTTGTTCCGAACGGGCCACAACCCCATCCCGGGAACGATCGAGGCGCTGATTTCATCGGCATCGATGGACTGCCGGTTCGACCTCACCGGCGCCGAGACTGCCCCCTGGGACGTCGCCGTGACCAACCCCCAGGGGCTCGTGGCGACCCTGCCCGGCGGTTTCATGGTCCTTCCGCCAGCCGCAACCTATGCGTCGATGACGCCGGCGTTCGGCGTGAACACGAACACGGCCTTCGCTCTTCAGATCACAGGTGCAGGGTTCAAGGACGGAACCAATGTCTTTCTCGAGCGCGACCAGCGCGTCGTCCGACCACAGAGCGTCGTCCGGTCGGGTTACTTCCTGCTGACCGCAACGTTCGACCTGACCGATCTCGCCGTCGGCCCGTGGACCCTGGGTCTCGAGGTGCCCGGCGAGGCCCCGATCGTCGCGCCTGACCCATTCCTGGTCAAGGCCCAGCCCCCCACCCTCACGTCGATCACGCCGGTCTTCGGGCTGAACGAGGCGGCTTCGACCACCGTAACGATCCGGGGAACGGGCTTCCATCCCGGGATTCTCGTCAGGCTCGTGCGCGATGCGCAGCTGCCCATCGCCGGAACGGACGTGACACTGAACGGTTCCACGGAGCTCACATGCGACTTCGCTCTCTCCGGAAAGGCCCTCGGGGCCTGGACACCCGTGGTCGAAAACGCGGACGGCGGGATCGGCTCGCTGGCCGGGGCGTTCACGGTGTATCTCGCAACCCCCCTCATCACCTCGGTATCGGTCTCCACCGGCAAGGTGTATACGAACCTGTCCCTGCCCATCAACGGCTCGGGTTTCGCGGATGGAGCGGCGGTCCGGCTGGTGAATGCGTCCTTCACGATCGCCGCGACCCAGGTTGTCCGCACGTCCACCAATCTCCTGACCGCCACCTTCCCGGGTGAGAATCTTCGGCCTGGAGTGTTCGGCGTGGAGGTGACGAATCCCAACAGCATGGCGGGGCTCGGACAGAACCTCGTGACGATCAGTGATCTGCCTCCCGTCGTGCATGTCGCATCACCGAGCTCCGGAATGAACGATCGGGTCGTCCCGGTCACCCTCACCGGACTCAGCTTCCAGACCGGATCACAGTTCCGCCTGACCCGCACGGGTCAAACCCCGGTTTCGGCCGTTGATCCGGTCGTCACCCTGTTCATGCCGCGGCCGTACAGCCCCTACACCATCCAGACAGACAAAATATCAGGAAATATAGATCTAACCGGGCTGGCCACCGGAACCTGGAACGTCGAGGTCATCAACCCGGACGGGCAGACCGGAAGCAAGGCGGGGGCATTCACGGTGCTGAAAGCCGTCGCGTCGCCGCCGACCATCGCGGCCGTTTCCCCGAACACGGGGTTCAACATCGGAATTCTCCAGAATGTCCAGGTCACGGGAACGAATTTCGCGACCGGGGCGTCCATGCGCCTGACGCGGGCCGGGTTCGCCGCGATTGCCGGATCGAATGTCACCGTGACCGGCTCGAACACCCTGACCTGCTCCTTCGATCTGGCGGGCGTGGCGACCGGCGTCTGGAATGTCGAGGCAACCAATCCCGACGGGCAGACGGCGACGGGAGCGAACCTCCTGACCGTTGTTTCGCCCGCCTGGAGGAAAAGTCTGGGCGGCACGGGTGCCGAATCCGACCTATTCTGCGCTGCGGCACCGGAAGGCGGCTACTACGTGGCCGGGACCACATCGTCGAGTGACGGCGACATGACCGGCTTCAACGGAGGCATCGCCGACGTCTGGATCGCCCGCATCAGCGATGCCGGGGCAATCGTCTGGTCGAAATGCTTCGGTGGCACGGGGGACGACACGTGCAGCGCGCTGGTCGTCACCCCCGGCGGCTTCGTCCTCGCCGGCGACACCACCTCGCCGGACGGGCCTCTGTGCCCCGGCTCGCCCGATGCGACAAAGCGCGCCTGGGCCGCCGAGTTCGATACGACCGGAACGTTCGTCCGGATGAATCACTTCGCCTTGCCGTATCAGTCCCAGCCCAGTGATGCGCGGGGCGGGCTCCGGAAAACGGCGGACGGCGGCTTCATCCTGGCGGGGACGGTGTCCGACGGGGCCTACTGGTATGGCTGGGCGGTCAAGTTCGACGCGCTGCTTCAGGAGCAGTGGCAGCAGCGGCTGGCCGCCAACAGCGGAATGGCCTATTCCTACGACGTCGCCCAGAAGCCGGACGGGAACTTCCTGCTGTGCGGATACACCGAGTTCGGCGCCGGGGCGTTCGCCGGGACCGGCTACCACGGTTCGAACGACGGGTTTGTCTTCGAGCTGGCCAGCGATACCGGCAGCCTGGTTCGGGGGATCTGCCTGGGCGGGACCGGCAGCGATCGGTGCACCGGCATCGTGCCGCTGCCCGACGGCGGCTTCTACGCGATCGGCACCACCGGCTCTTCGGATGGCACCTGCCCGAGTGCCAACGGGGGCAGCGACGTGATGATCGTCAAACTCCAGTCCGACTTCACCATCGCCTGGGCAAAAAGCGTCGGTGGCAGCCAGGCCGAGGAGGGCTTCCGGGGCAGACTCGCAGCGGACGGCGATCTTCTCTACATGGGCCGATCGACCTCGACGGACGGCGACTGCGTCGGCAACCATTCGCTCATGTCGGACTTCTGGCTGGGCAAGTGCAGCCCCACCGGCTCGCTCCAGTGGCAGAGGTTCTTCGGCGGCGGGCTGGAAGACATCGTGACCGACGTCGTTCTCGCGCCGGACGGGGGATATCTGATCGGCGGATACGGCCGTTCCGATGACGGGGATTTCGCCGGCATCGGCCACCGTCCAGAGAACAGCGAGTTCGTCCTCATCAGGGAGCCGGAGACCGTCATCACCCCGTGA
>DATCTT010000077.1:0-24192 GCA_036567845.1 Candidatus Ozemibacteraceae bacterium
GGATGGCATCGGCAAAGAGGGGACGATACTTTTTCAAACCGGGATCATTGACCCGAAGATCCAGGAAATGGATCTTGCCGCGCCACTTTGCCAGGGTGCCATTCCGGCTGATCGAGATGGCCGGCGTGAGCGGATCGTAACCGCCTGCGACGGCCTGTTCAACGCAACCAATGAAGAAACGGGTCTCGGAGCTGTTCATGGCGGGCATCTTATCATATTTCGCAAACCCTCTCAATTTTCTGTCGCAGAATGCCGATAGGCATCGTAGAGGGGCAGAAAGAGAGACCCCGAATGGACCATCAGGAGGCAGGAAGCGATGAAACTGACCAAGGACGAGGCCTACTACATTCTCACCAATCTGGATTCGTTCGTGAATAACTTCGAGTCCGCGACACAGAAACGTGTCACTCCCGGGGCTCTCCAGATCATCCAGGAAATCCTGACCGAAGTATCCTTCCCCAACGGCCCAAAATCCGACTGCGTGCACTGAAGCCGGCAGAACCGCGAAACGACACAGGCCCGTCTCGATGGAGCCATGAGGGTTCCAACGAGGCGGGCCTGTCTGTCACAGGTGCTGGTCAGTTTCCCGAAAGCTTTGCCGCCAGGCCGAAGATGACCACGAAAGCCAGGATCACCAAAGCAAGCCACAGATCGTTCGGCTGTTCCTGGGTGATGACGAGATTTCCCATCCGGTCACGTCTGATCACCGGTTGGCATTTCGCACAGCCGCGCACAAACGTCGTCTGGACCAGCCGAGCAAGTTTTTCCGCCGTGTAGTTGCACGAGCTGAGGGCCTCGCGGGAAAAATCTGAGACGGGAATGATCTTTCCCGAGTCGAGAATCGCCACGGCAGCATACTCATACCAGCTCGTCCGCGGGCCATACTTGCCCTTCTTGCTGCTTCGGTGAACGCTCGTCGTCGAAAAAGCAGCAATGCGGTTGAACGGGGCAACGGTCCAGTCGAAATCAATGATGCCGAAATGGAAGTGATACAGGAACATCCGGTTCCGAATATCGACAACGTAATAATTGTCCGTCATCCAGTATAACCCACAGGAAATCCCAAACGCGCCCAGCAGCACCAGGAAAAAGGGGACCGCCCCGGCTTCCCCGACGAAGATACTGATCAGGCTGATGAATGTCCCGATCCCGGTGATGATCATGAGGCCGATGAAGATTTTTTCGAGGGGCGTCGTCAGATCGACCTTCAGCCGGCCGGGGCTGACAGCCTGCAGCCCGAGGCCTTCGGGATCGATGCCGGAAAGGGATGTTGCCGGTTTCCGGCCAGAGGCAAGATGCGTAGCCGGCGGAGGAGGCGGGGGGGGCGCGGCTCCGACCGACGAGGCGTTCCATGAGCCGGCCGCCACCCCCATCATCCTCCCCGTCCGTTGTCCGCGGGGGGGTGGTGGAGGCGGAGGAGGCGGCGAAACCACATCTCCGAAATTGGCCATAACGTTCACCTCTTCATAGAATACCTATCACCATAGAAACATCCCCCTCCGGGATCGAAGGGGGATGTTTCTATGAGACCGGACGCTCAGAAATCGTAGACCAGCCCGCCATAGAACTCGGTGATGTTGACGGGACGGGTGAAATCCCACAACAGTTCCTGCGCATTCGGATCGAAATACCGATAGAACGTTTTCTCGCGTGAAGCAGACAGCTGGAGCTTCAGATCGTCGCGGAGAACGAAGTTGGCCTTCGCCAGCACCATCGGCTGGGCCGCCTCGTTCCAGCCGCCCGCCGTGGCCTTTTCGTGTGAGAAGGCACGATACCCGGTTTCGAACTGCCAGTCATACTTCTTGGGTCGGGCATAATTCGCCACGATTGCCGAGCCCCAATACCGGAAATCCGGATAGGCAGCGGCAGCATAGACCCGCTCGAGAATCTCGTTGCGCCACGACAGCTCAATCTTCGAAGGCAGCTTCCAGGTGGCCTTCGCGACAAGGCCGTTTTCATTGAAATCCATCGTATCGGCCGTCAGGCCGTTGCGCCGGTGGAACGTATCCTCGATCCGAAGCTTGAAGGTGTCGGTGAACCGCCGCTCCCACATGCCAGAAAACTGATGGTTCTTGTGGGTCTTGGAACGCGTATTCTCGAAGTTGCCGGTATACAGATGGCTGAACCGGCCCTTCGTCCGCTTGTCGATAGTAATGTTCGCCGTCGTCTTCAACTTCAGCTGTGCATATCCGCGGGGATTGTCACTCGCATACAGCCGTTTCTGCCACTCGTCCTCGAAGGTCCAGCTGAAGGTCTTGCTGACGGGCAGGTCGTAGCGGAAGCGGAAGTAGTTGTCCCAGTAGCTGGCCCGGAACAGATTGACGGACTCATTTCCATAGTGACGAGTATCATACGTGTTCGACACAGAGATGTCACTCTTGTTTCCGGAGTAGGAGCGGCTGAACTCCCCGTAATACGTCGAATTGATATAATCGAGATTGGGAGACTCATCATAGCTGCGCCAGTTGTAGGTGCTCTCGTAGAACAGCGTTCCATTCGGAACGAAATACGTCGTCTGAGAGTTATAGTTCAGCTGTGTGAAATCCGAACGGGAATACCGGGGATAGACGCGGGTGTTCCAGCCGAGATTCTGCAGATACTCGTATTTTCCCTGCTTGCTGTTCCAGAACGCCTCGGCGAGGTTGTCCCGATAATTCTTTGTGACGGCTTCGGGATACCAGAGATGATGCAGGGTATCCTTCACCGTGACAGCCGTATTCTTCGAGTGCTGATGCAGCCACGCGAGCGAAAGGATATTCTCCTTCACGAGTTCGTTGCGTCGCCGCTGCAGCATCTTTTCATCGAGCGAGATCTTGTTCCGGGCATCATACTCGTACATCAGCGACAGCTTCATCTGGGAGAGATTGTTCGGAATCGCGGTATCGGTGTTGGGATACTTTTCGTTGCGATTGCGGGCTTCGAGCTTCAGGGTGCCCGTCACGGCAACCTTTTTCTGTTCGCCTGTCTCGGCTTTCACCGCCGGGGCGGCTTCGCCCGGCTGTTCCGTCGGAACGGCTTCGATCTTCGCGGGAGCAGCCGCATCGGCCGCTTGTGAGGCGTTCGGAACGAGCTGGGCAGGCCGGGTCTCGAGTTCCGTCTTTGCCGTATCGACGGCCGGCGCGGCAGGAACGGCTTCGGCCGTGCGCTCGACGAAGCGGGACTGGTAGAAATCCCGGACCTTCCGGTACAGATCGTCGATCCGCTGGAAACCTTCCATCAGGCTGCCCTGATCGGCCGGATTGTCGCCGGAAACCCCCTTATACAGGTCATCGAGGAGGTCATACCGCTTCTGGACGAATTCAAAGATATCGTCCGCCTCGTCACGAATGGCGGCGAAGGCACTGTCCTTCGGCTCCAGCCCTTGGTTCGTGGCTTTCCGGTCGAGTTCCTGGAGCCGGTAATACGAGTTCAGGAAGTCCGGTTCATATCGCCGGAAGGCATCCAGAGCTTTCGAACTGACGGGCGCCAAGCCGAACGCCTGGAAGTTCAGGAGCAGCATGGCGAAGACGATCAACACCGCAATTACATTGTTCCGCATCGTTTGCTTCCTCTCCAGTCGTATGCTCATTTCAAGATTCCATTGATCTGGTCTTCGAGGCTGTTCAGTTCCAGCTCAAGCTGCTCCGCGACGATCCCCAGTTCGCTGAACTTGTTCGAGATACGCTCGAACTGGCTTTCCAACTCCTGCTGCTCGGCAGTCCGGAACTTCTGCGAAGCTGCGGCACGCATCGTGGAATCGTAGAGCCGCTGGGAATTGAGATAATTCCGCCGGGCCGCCGAAAAATTGTTGAGAATATGGAGAGACTCGGCAAGCTGCCGCTTCTTCACATCCAGACTTTCACCGCTGATGGCGCTGTAGCTGTTGATCCGCGTCTGCAGCTGAAGAATCGAGTCACTGATCGAATCTTCGAGATTCTGCATTTCGGTGATGGTCGAGGGATCGACCTCCACAACGGCCAGATCCTTGAGCATCCGACTGATAAGGGATTTCTGTTCGTTGAGCTGCTTCTGCAGGGCGAGGGCATAGGCATCCGACGGATTTTTCTCGAGGGCGGCCGCTACCTGTTCAGAAAGTCCGTCAAGGTTGGCGAGAGCTTGAGTGCATGCGTCAAGCGCCGAGGCAAACCAGTCCTGGCCCATCCCCGAAGGGTTTGCTGAAAGCTCCTGCAGAATCCCCCTGACTGGCTCCATGACTGCATTGAACGACTCCTGGACAGGCTGGAGCTCCTCTTCCAGGGAGGTCTTGCCAGCCCCTTTCTTGAACTGCGTTCTCATCATTTTTGCCGTTTCATTCTGATACCGCTGCATGACGGCCCGGGCATCCGCAATCAATTTCTGGTATCCGATGAGCCTCACCCGGGAATCGGCGGCGAGATCCGGCGTGTTCAGGGCATTTGTTACCTTGAGCTGTATCGAGGAAAGAATAACGGTGTCTTCCATCAAAACCCCGGTGAACCGCTCGGCTTCCTTGATGAATTCACGACCAGCCGTTTCCGGAACGCTCTCCATGGCGATCAGGCTTTTAAAGGTATCCTGAAGCACCATGAACCGCTCGCTCTCGCTTTGTTGTATCTGACGCAGCGTATCGGGAATCTCATTCATCTGGATGGATTCGCCCATTCTGTTGAGCTGCTCTTTCCATTTGTCCTGTTCCTGCTGGATATTGATTTCAACTTTCTCGGACTTGCCACCTTTTTTGACGATCAGCTCCTCACCTTCCTGGACGGTGACCCGTTCCTGAGACTCCCGGATCAGCACTTCTGCGATGCCGCGGAGAACCTGGATCCGGTCCTCATCCTGGTTGGTGCTGCACGTGATGTTCGTTCCCTTGATACCGGCGACGGCCTGGCTCATCTCAATATCCATCGAGCCGTCCTTCACCATCTTCTTCACGTTCACCCAGATGTTTCCCGCAGCGAGAATGATCTTGCTCTCCTTTGTCGTGGGCGAGCTGAGGATGATCTCGGTGCTGGGCTTCATTACGAAGGTGGACATGTCGGCAAAGCTCAGGATGGCGCTCGAATCGAGTCCTGTCTTGATGTGGTCGTCTGTGTACAGCTTGCGTTCCATCTTCGCGAATTCCCAGGCTTCTTCGTCGTCTCCGGGACGGACTTCGACCTGGCCCGCGAGGTCAGAGAAAACAACGCCGGCTTCTTCCAGCGCGATCGCCGTCATGCAAAAGCTGAAAAGAAAAGCGAAAACGACAAACCACAAACGTCTCATGACACGCTCCTCCAGGAGATTCCCTCTTGTTTGAAAGACTCTCAAACTCGCACTCTCTCACGGTTTCTGGCAGGACGCGAATACCAAATTCCGCCTGCCGCCCGACACTCTGCCTCTGTGGGCCAGTAACGTGACGGAATCTTATCATGGGGTATCCGGTGAGTCAATGTTCTGCATCAAACCAGCGGTGAATGCCTCATGCCATCTTCCGTTATTCCGAAAGATTGCAATCACCGAATTTGTGCAACGGGGGGTACCTGTGCTATAGTTTCGGGCTGTCGGACATCTGACGGATGCTCCGGCGCGTCGGCGGCGCCCACAACCATACAAAATTCTGAAACGGCGCCCGAGAGGCTTGTTCGATTTCTTCCGCAGAATACGAGGAGGATCTATTGTGTACACTATCTTCCGGTACGACAGGAACGGCGTGCTCCTGTTTCTGCTCTTCTGCCTGGCGATTCTGCCAGGGTGCCTGGGCGGGGGATCGGGTGTTGCACCAGCGGCTGACCCCGCCTCTCCCGAGATTGCCATCCGGCAGGCGCTTGCGGACTGGAGTGCCAGCAAGCGGCCGCTGATCGCCCAGATTGCGGGCCAGACGGCATCCCAGTCTTATCAGCCCCTGTATTTCAACGATCTCAGCGGGTCGAGGTGGAAGTTCTCGGTGTACGGGATCCAGTATCCGAGTTCGGTTCAGGCCGTCGTCAAAACGGTTCTGGATGATGAAAAACTTCCGGATGGAAGCGTCAAACTCGATTTCGAGATGGTGCTTTCGAGCGGCCGGTGGATCATCGTGGATATCCTCATCGCCGAGATTCCAGATGTGACCCCGCTGGCAAACGGTATTTCCGGCTATATCAAGGATGCTTCGGGGAACCCGATCCCGGGCGCGACGGTCGAGCTCACGCTCGGTGGCGTTCCGGCCGGCTCGACGACCACGAATGCCAGTGGTTTCTATACGGTATCGACCAGCTCCCCGGGCACCTACACGGTGACCGTGACGAAGGATTCTTCCGTCCTCCTGACCCAGGTCGTCATCATCGATCAGTTCGTAACCACCCCCCTGATCGTCACGGCCACCGGCATCCAGGGCTACATTCGGGACACGGCAACCAACCAGCCCGTTCCCAACGCGGCGGTTGCGCTGTATCAGGGAACCACCCGCGTGAATGAGACCCTGACGGATTCGACCGGCTATTATTTCATGACCACGCCCGCTTCCGGCACCTATACGGTCGTTGCGACGAAGGATGGATACGAGTTCCTGTCGCAGACCGTCGTCATCAACTAGAAAACAGGCTGAGAGGGAGAAGAAACCATGCGTAACATCCTCGTTCCAATCTTTGCTCTGACCCTGATGCTTTGCGTCGCCCTGACCGTCGGCTGCGGCGGAGGCGGTGGCGGAGGCGGCAGTCCGGTTGCCCCCGTGAATGACGGCACCCTTGCGGATCTGCGCGGAACCGTGACGTATCTGGGCAAGGTGGTTCCCAACGCCAGTGTCTACCTGCTGAAGCCCACCGCGAATGTCGAGTCGCTGAAAATGCGCGCCTCGGTGATGGCCCAGCCCAAACCCGACTTTTCTGTGCTGATGGCTGACGGAAGTGGTTACCAGACGTTCGCCAACGAAAAAGGCGAGTATCTGTTCTCGCAGGTTCCGGTCGGCACCTACACTCTGACGGCCCAGGCCGGCGAAAACACCCAGATCTCCCAGTCCGTCGTTCTGGGCGCCATTTCGAGTCTCGATCTGGCCCTGATGCCAACCGGCTCCCTGAGCGGAAAAATCATTTTCGGCTTCACCGACACCTATACTGCCACGCAGGGCGGCCCGGTATCGGGGGAACTGTTCGGCCTTGAAGGAACCCCCTACATCAGCTGGACCCAGAGCGACGGCACCATCACCTTCAACAATATCCCAGTCCGCGCCACCCCCTACACGATTGTACCTGTCTATCAGAACTGGCTCATTTTCAAGAATCCGCCCGTCACAGCCAGCCCGGTGGCCGGCACCACCACCCCATTCGGCACGAAGGAGGTCATCCTCGCCCAGACCACGATCAAGGGCGTTGCGAAGCTCCCCTCGGGCCCCATCAGTGGCATCTACATCACGTCCAGCCGCGGCGGCTCCACCTATACCGACTCGGCAGGAAATTTTCAGTTCACAAACGTCAGTTTCGGCAAGGTCGTCCTCACCTATTCGTATTATTCTGGTGAATCGTATACCGCTCGGCAGGAAGTGATGGTCAACACGCTTGCCACGATGACGCTGCCCGATGTCACCCTTCAGCCCGGAAGCGCCAATCAGGCCAAGGTTGCCGTCGGCACGACAGGCCTGGTCGGAAGCGGATACATCCGGTACGAAATTTGGGAAAACGGCGGCACCTCCTATAACCAGTATGGCTATGCGTATGCCGGTGCCACCTACACCCACTATCTCGACCCGGGAACTTGGTATCTCAAGTTGTACCCAACCGATTATCTTGTCTTGAACGCGGCTCCCGGAACCACTGATCTGCTCGCTTCCATGACGCTTGCCGTCGGGGACAACGCCACCTTCGTCGCCCGGCTTCAGTATGCCAAGGCAAATCTGACCGGCACAGTCTCGGGGGTCGATCCCAATTATCCCCTGAGCTATGCATACCTGTATCCGAGCGGCTACTCTTCCTATGTTGGCGGCAACAGCTTTTCCTTCACCGGCATCACCCCCGGGGTGCAGTCTCTCTATATAAGCGCGCCCGGATACCGGGTTTCGTCGACGACCGTCACCCTCACAGCGGGCACGAACACCCGGACGGTCACCCTCACCCCGATCTTCCCGACCGTCACCGGCGGCACCTTCACCAACCCGTCGCTGTCCATCACCGGAACCCGTTTCGACGTCAGCACGGCCTCGATCTGGCTGGAATCTGGCGCTCTTTCCGGCGGCAATCTGCAGGTCACTCCGGCAACGCGATCGGCAACCCAGATGACCTACGACACGACAGCCCTGCCACCCGGACAGTATTATGCCTATGCACGTGGCCAGGATCTCGCGATGTCGACCGGATTCTACACATTCTCCAAACCCTTCACGGCGGGCGTCGCCATCACGAGCACCGTGTCGGACATCACGAGCAGCACCTTCTTGCTCCGCTGGAACTCTTATCCGGGAACGGCGAACTATGTCGTCTCCCAGACGGGAGGCCCCAGCTACACCGTAAGCAATACGACCTCTAGCCAGCTGTTCACAAACCTCCAGCCGAACACCACCTACACCTTCACGATCTATGCGACTGGCTATGGAATCCCCGACAGCACGACCACCACGACCACCTTCACCACGACGAAGGTGTATCAGACCCCTGTCACCCTCGACACCGGTCTCACCTACACGAGTTTCTTCGGCTCCCAGACGAAGAACGGGGCGGTCTTCTCGGTGATCCAGGACAGCACGGTCTGGAAGCTCGTGAAGCTCGACCTGAACACGCAGGTTGTGACCACGGCCACCCTCACCCCTCCTTCGGGCCAGTCATTCCAGACGTTCTATGTCAATACGAGTCCCTATAATTCCGACATCTACGTCGTCTGGGCGGGTGGAAACGGCGTCACCGTCCAACAGTTCATGTTCGGCTCGCTTTCCGAATCCGCCAATCTCTTCACATCGACCTTCCCCGGAATCTACGGACTTGCCCGGGGCGCCCGGATCCTCACCCCAGCCGACAATCCCTACGCGCTCAGAATCCTGACCTGGGGCGAGTATGGGGATGTCCCTGGAACGTTCGTGGCGTCCTACAGCGTGGTGAACACCAACCTTGCCGGGGCCGTCACCACTCCTGCGCCTCTGCCGCTTGTCACAGATGCGAACATGATGTGGACCCCCATCAAGGGCAGCGACGGCGAGGATTATTATGCGATGGTGTATAACGGAATCAGTGGAGCGAAGTATGACCTGTATGCGTCGGATTCCGTCACCCTCGTCGACTCGGTCTCGCTCGGAGGCCGCTATGATCTTTCTGCCTCCCCCCTCATCGGTGTTCTCGTCGCGGACAGCAACCGGTCGTATTATATGAAACCGCCCAGCGCGTTCGGCGGCTTCAGCTTCTCGACGTCCGGCTTCACGACTGCCCCTCAGGCTGTCATCGACAACAACGGAATGTTCTACTTCTATCAGGCGGGTTCGATCTCGACCCTCCACCGTTATTCTTCGACGGGCGCCCTGCTCGACTCGAGCGACTTCAAGGATGGCCTCACCCCGTCCTTCGGGAAAAAGTGCATCTCCTACGACTCCACCACGAGCCAGGTTCTCGTCGCCCAGGACACGGACACCGGCACGCTCGGCTTCGCGGCCTTCAGCACAGCCGAGTAGGCATCCTTCCGGCAGACCATCCTGCCTGCGGCCAAAAACAACCCCGGGGGCCGATCACCTGGCCCCCGGGGTTTTCTCTTTCGCCTCTCTCTCGCGTCTAGCAGATTAAAGGAAAAACGTACCGCAGAGACACCGAGACACAGAGTCAAACCGCTGGAAAGGGACGTCCTTTCATGATCTGAAAAAGGTTCACTCGCGTTCCCTGGGGTTCATCCGCACCATCTGTGTCTTCTGCGGATTCGGGTCTCGCTCTTCGTGTCTTCATGTCTTCGTGGTGAAACAGTCTCTGTGTCTCTGTGGTGCGTCTCTTTTGTATTCCCGCACCTATATCAGCGTTTCGTGTCGAGGGTGCGCGTGTTTCCAGCGTTGTCCGAGACATGCAGGATGACACGCTTTTTCGCCTTTCCGGAACCGAGGGGCACGTAGATCTCGTCCTTGTCGGGATCCGAATCGGGTTCACTGGCAATCCCATCGACGGTCGCCCGCGCAGACTCGTAATCGACGCCTTCGCCGACATCTTCGACACCGAAAACAGCACACAGCCCCAGACGCTTGATCGTCCGGCGGGGTTTCGTTGTGAGAGTCGGAGGCACCCGATCCTCGAGAATAACCATGGGACGCAGACAGCGTGATGACACGAAAATGCTCTTGCCGGCACACTCGCCTCCGGCGTGGCTTTTCCCATTTCCCTCCACTTCATACAATCCGAGAGTTCTCGATTCGGGGAGATTCCCCAGGTCGATTTCGAGCTTGATCGATTTGGCCGTCACAAGCCATGGCGGAGAAAAGCTCCATACCGGGCTTTTCGCCGGCAGCAGCCCCTTCTTTGGTGATCCGCCGGGTTTCGGCGCCGTATCGGTGATTTCGAGCCGCGCCAGCACCGGGAAGTTCAGCGCCCCGGCCGGAATGATCACGCGGGCGCCCTGCGCCTCGACACGGCCGCCGGTGACGGGAACGAAGGTGTGCGGCGGTAATAGTGTTCCTCCGCCGCAGGACGCTCCACCAGCCCACCGTTCCTCCTGCGGAAAGGCTATCAGCACCCGGCCGCCGGCACCAAACGATGCCGGTAGGTCTTCCATCCGGCCGGCGGCATCGGCGCACCGCACACTTGTATACTCAGAAGTGTTTTTTTCATCCATCCGTTCAGCCTCGACCACAACACTGAAGGTGGTGTAATGACACCGGATATACCGGAGTCTCCCCTCAAAAGACGCCCCGCGGGGCCGGGGACCCCGAAGAGCGACGGGACCACGAGCAAAAATCCTGTTTCCGCCGAAATCCACCGCCTCGACCGAAAGCTCCTCGGCATTCCCCGGAACGTCTCCGATGACGCCACTCCACGGACCGAAGCCCGGGGAAAACCGCAGCGTCTCAAAAGGCCATCGGAACATCGTGTAGACATACCCCGCCCCGGGCCGGCTCGTCCTCGGATAATCGTAGATCCAGGAGGCCTGGTTGTTCTCGTCATACCCGTATCGCGTGAAGTGGCGTTCCATCAGCGGTTTTCCCCCGAGAGCGAGCAGGAGATGCTCCACTCCGAACCTGTTTCCCCCCTCGCCGTTGTCGACGAGACCGACCGAAAATCCGCACTTCCCCTCGAGAACCGGCGCCGCTTCCCACCCCCAGACCCCGTCGTGGTTGCGCTTCAACGGGATTGTCACCGGCAGGAAACCGCCGTTGATCCTTGCATCAGGAGACAACGGATCTATATATAATGATAAGAATATAGGTGCAAGACGATCGGGCACCTGAAGTCCGACGGCGGATGGCGAGATCGGATCGTCGTTGAACCGACGAAGCTCGAAATGGAGATGTGCCGGACCCATGCCCGTTTCTCCGGTGTAGGCGATGATCTGCCCCTTTTTCACGGGAAAGCGGTCGGGGCCGAAACTATCGTCGATTCCGTACCGTGCCCCCATCTTTTTCAGCTTGTTCCGGACATATTCGGCAACGGGCCCGGCGAAATCATCGAGATGGCCGTAAACCGACCGGACCCCCTCGGCTGGATGATCGACGTAGAGACCATAGCCGAATCCACGCCATTGGACCTTCACACGGGAAACAAATCCGTCTGCCGGCGCCCTGACCGGGAAACCTGTCTGCAAGCGGGTTCGGATATCGACCCCACCATGGAATCGCCAGCCGCGGGACTCGCAGAAGCTTGAACTCGGACTGATCTCGATGTCGAGGGGCCAGCGAAAACCCTCCCCATGTGCCGTTCCCATGACAGCAAGAACCGTCAGGAACGTGATGACCACGATTTTCCGCATAGGCTTCGCCCCCCTTTTCCCCGGCATCATACCCTCCACGGTGCCCCCGGTCAATGAGTCCTCAGGCCGCTCCAAATCACGACGGAGGATACGGAGACCGGTTCATCACAGAGACACCGCGGCACAGAGAAACATCCTTTCATGATCTGGTCATCCCCTCTGTGATTCTGTGCCTCTGTGGTGCGTTGTTTGAACACATGCCTTCGAATTCGGGGACGGCGGGCGGGTGAACGATTTATTCGCTCGGTAAAATTTGGGGCTAAAGGTTCGGGAGAAAAGTGACGATACGGATTATGGGGAAGTGTTACCTGCCCCAAATCTCATGAAAGGAGGTGATTCATCGACATGAAAACAGGTATTGATCCACGGGAAACCGTCGTTTCCTTTTCGACGTTCCCTGGAGCATCTCTAACCAGCGCGGCTTCAGAATCGGGTTTATTTGCCA
This sequence comes from Candidatus Ozemibacteraceae bacterium, assembly GCA_036567845.1. Taxonomy (GTDB): domain Bacteria; phylum Muiribacteriota; class Ozemobacteria; order Ozemobacterales; family Ozemobacteraceae; genus MWAR01. Next base: position 12,278 of record DATCTT010000077.1, read on the forward strand.
GTCTTCTCTCTGCCCACATCGAAAGCCAGAGTCATTTCGGAAGCGATTTCTCCAATGCAATACGTGGTTCATCGAGGAGTCAGAATGATTTCATGGCCCAAATGAAATCGAGAGATTATCATTCCGATCTGCATGCTGCTTCACGAGAAGCAAGTCAACGCATCAAGGAATCTCGCATCAGAACTGGACGATCTAGAGACGAAGCCGAGCTGAAATCCCCACAGGATTCTTTCAGCGATTCCGGAACGAACGTCGGACAGGCGGAAGTCGGCCCTTCCCAGTCGCATCATTCAGCCGAGCACGTGGTGCACAAGAGCGCGGCCGTACTCCGCAAGATTGCGAAGGATGAAGGCGTGACGGAAGAGCAGCAGCTCGCGGCGTTGCGGGATGACGGAACCGTCGGACAATTCTGGCAGTCGCTCGACGATGAAACAGCTTCAGAGTTGATCGACGCGCTGAACTCGATGACACCCGAGGAGCTGGCGGCAACCCTGATGCTCGCCCGCATGCCTCAGACCGTTCCTCAGGAGGAGGAACTTCCTGCCGATGGTGAAGAGACGGAACTGATCGAAGCCATCGACGCGATTTCCCGCGATGACGCCCAGACGGAGGTCGGCGAGGAAGAGGATGACGAGAGCGAGGAAGTTTCGGACGCCGATCTGGCAGAGAATACCGAGACAGACTCCCCCGGCATTCTCACAGATTCCACGAAACCAGCTGCCTCCTCCCAGGATGATCCATCCGTCTCCCAGGCCATCGCGTCCACCACCCCTCGCACAGGCGACTCAACTGGTGAATCACCGGTGTCTCCAGAGCAGGAGCGGCTTCTGACGGCTCTCCGGCAGAATCCCGAGACGGGCGGTTTCTGGAAGAACATCGATGATCGTATTGCCCACAAGCTTCTTTCGGCGATGAAACGGCTCGAAGGGGAAGCCCAGGCACAGCCTTCGGAGCCATCACCCGAGATCTCGTCCGATTCGACATCGTCGGCGCAGAATGCCATCGCCCCTGCGTTCCAAACCGAACTCGCTGAGTCCTCCACCTCAGGCGGGAAGCGGACGGCCCGATCATCCGGCTCGGCGAAGGAGACTGGGGAGTCCTCTTCCAAAGCGGAGCCAACGGGTCGTTCGGTTGAGCCGGGCAGGCCTTCTGCCTCTCAGCTCGACGAGAAGTCACTCCGGCAGGAGTTCAAAGAGGCACATCACCTCGAAACACCTGGCAACGGGAACAACCAGAACGGTTCCCAGGGAAGTTCGGCTGCGAACAGCGTCTTCACCCCCGCTTCGACAAGCCAGGCGGTGAGCGCGGGCGAGGCAGCGGACCTCTCGGATCTCGTCAACCGGCTCGTCACCCGGGGTGACACGGATAAGCTGGCGGCGCAAGAAACACAGACGGCCACGTCCCACCAGGCGGTCAAAAAAGTGAGCATGGCGGGCCGTGAAGCCTCACGGGATTTCTCGTTCACTCGCGATCCGTCTCCCACGGCGGCAGCGGTGCGGGCCGAAGTCTCGCAGGCGAAAAGCGATCCTGTCCGTTCGACCTTGTTCTCGCAGATCGTCGAAAAAGCAGAGTTTTTCAAAGGTCCCCAGCAGATCAAGGTCATGACTCTGCAGTTGAAACCCGAAGCCCTCGGGAAACTGGAGATGCAGCTCGCGACCAAGGACGGTGTGGTCACGGCCCGGATCTCGGCCGAAAGCGCCGCAGTGAAGGACAAGATCGAGCAGCTGGTTCCCCAGATACGTGAGCACCTGTCGCAGCAAGGTGTGAATATCCTGCAAATATCCGTGGACGTTTCCCGCAAGGATTCCGATGGAAATGAAAGAGGAATGGCCGACAGCGATCGCAGGCCCGGTCTGCGCATCAGCTCGAACCGTTCCTCCCGGGTGTCCGGGGTGGAAGAGGGTGATTCCAGTTCCTCCCTGATCATCAACCCGGAAATCAGGAAAATGGCTCTCCATATAAAAGCAGTGGATGTCACCGTCTAGGAGGCAGTCAAAATGGCTCTCGAGATCGTAGACTCAACAACATCCGGCACCAATGGTGCGACGCGGGTTGCGAAGAAGGAGCTGGGGAAGAACGACTTTCTCCTCCTGCTCACCAAGCAGCTCCAGAACCAGGACCCGCTCAGCCCGATGGACAACATGGAGTTCGTCTCCCAGATGTCGTCGTTCTCGACGCTCGAGCAGATCACGAACATGAACACCTCGCTGCAGAAATTCGTGTCGAATGCCAACCAGAGTTACAAAACCGAAGCGATGGGCTATCTCGGCATGAAAGTCACGGCGACGCCGGCCAGTCTCGGGGAAACGCTGACCGGCCAGGTCACCTCGATCCGGTTCGAGGACGGTGAAGCGGTGTTCACGGTGAACGACCAGGACGTGAGAATCGAAGAGATCTCGAAGGTCGAGTTCCCTACCTGATCGGACCCCGGAGTTTCTCAGGAGCGCAGACAGAATCCGATGGACCCACGATTCAACATCTCTCCCCTCAGCCAGGTCCGGCCCGTCGCACGGCCCGGAACGTCGAAACCGTCTTCCGTTCAGGGAAACGCGTTCGATCTGGCATTGCGGGAAGCCCTGTCCCGATCTTCCGGCATCGGCGGGGATCTCACGGTGACGGCGCATGCCGAAAAACGGCTTCAGGAACGGGGAATCCGGTTCGACCCGGAAACGAAACAGCTGCTTGGGCAAGCCCTAGACGAGCTGCAGGCGAAAGGGGCTCGCGATTCCCTCGTTCTCACGGGAAATGCGGCATTCGTCGTGAACGTGCCGACACGCACTCTGGTGACGGCGATGGACCCCGCGGATCTCCGCGATCGTATAGTAACACAAATAGATAGCGTGAGTATCAAGCACCACGCATAAGGAGCGCAACATCATCCGATCCGAACGAAAGAGAGGTGAGTGTCACGAGACAGGAACGAACATGACGAAGGACCACGACTGATCGAACACCGGGAAAGACGAACCGGAGCGCACGAGGCAACGAAACCAGAGATACGCCGGCCGGACCCGCAAGGGAAGCCAGCATCACCGCCCGATCGACAGAGGGCGGCACAGACGCAGCGCACGTCGTCACCCGGAAGGATCCGCCGGTCTGAAGGCACCACAGGAAGTGACTGTCTTCAGGCCGGCCCCTGGCCCTCCAGCGAGGGTCCCGCCCGGTCGGAAGGTATGGATGCATTCCGGGGCGTTTGGGCACAGATGGCCGTAAGAGACAAGGACAACGTGCTATGATGCGATCACTCTTTACGGGAGTTACGGGTCTTAAACAACATCAGACCCGAATGGACGTCCTGAGCAACAACATCGCCAACGTCAACACGACGGGCTTCAAGCGCGGCAGAGCGATGTTCCAGGACCTGTTCAGCGAAACCCTCCGCAACGCCCAGCAGGCGTTCGGCAGCTACGGCGGTCTCAACCCCATGCAGGTCGGCCTGGGCACCAAGCTCGGAGCGATCGACACCCTCATGGAACAGGGCACGACCGAAACGACCGGCAAGAACACCGACCTCGCGATCGAGGGAAACGGCTTCTTCATCGTCCAGGGAACCGACGGCAACAGCTATTACACCCGCGACGGCAACCTTAACCTGAATCCAAACTATGATCTGGTCATGGCCAGTACCGGGTTCGCGGTCGAAGGTTGGATGGCAACGCAGAATCCCCAGACCGGCAACCTGGAGCTGAATGACACCGGGACGATGCCGGAAAAGATCAATACCGTCAAGTATCTGAAAAAGCACGCCCATCAGACCAACAACATCACCTACGCGTCAAATCTCGACAGCGGTTCGGACGAGCGTGACATTAAGATGGGCATGAACACGCTGACCTTCCAGGACACGGCGGGCAACTACCAGAACCTGACCTTCAAGTTCAAGAAGCTCGACGCTCAGAACTGGCTCTGGTCTGCCGTCGACGACACCGAGGGCAACGTGGCGACGGGCACGATCAAGACAGACCAGGACGGGAACGTCATCGAAAGCACGGTCGAGCCAGCCGGTCCGACCAGCTCGGTATCAGAGCCGTATTTTGTCTATGATCCCGATGGCACCCCCGCCCCCGCCACCTCGACGACCCCCAACAACAGTGTCAAGAACACGGGCAACGGCACGAGCTCGGGAGTCATCGCCTCAGGCAACCTCGTCAAGGACGAAACCGTCAGCATCGTGTTCGACGGCGGCGACCCCACCCGGGCCTCCTCGTTCCGTGTTGTCGGATCTGAGCGCGGCTTCATCGGGGCAGGCACACTGGGCGGCACCCAGGCCTCGATCAAGGGCGGCGCGGTGAACTTCGGGGCCACCTGGACCTCAGCGGGCGTCTCCTTCAACGTCACCGACAATCAGCTGAACCGGATCGCCTCGGTGGACTTTCCGGCCGGAACGTATTCCACCTCCCAGATCGTCGACACGATCAACACCGCCCTCAAATCCAACGGTCTGCGTGCGACAGCCTTCTATGATTCGGTCACGCGCCAGTTCAGCATCGTCAGCAATGACATCGGCATGAACAAGAGCCTGAGCCTGACGGCGACGAGTGGGGACATTGGTGAGCTGGGATTCACCGACACCACGGCGACCGGAACCGGCGGCGCAAAGCCCGAGATCTTTGCCGATGCGGCCCAGGCGACCGCGAGCAGCACCGAGTTCGACATGCTGAACGATCGCTGGGATCCCTCGGGCGATGTCGAGTTCACAATCACAGACCGGCAGGGGCACACTGCTCTGATCACCTTCCGCGACCAGATCGCGGGCAACAATCACATCTACAATCGCGGCGAAATTCTGGCCGAGATCAATGCGAAACTCGCCGAGAACAACGTTTCAGCCACAGCCCAGTTCGTCGACACGAATAACGACTCGATCCCCGACCAGCTGATGCTCACCGGCAGCCGGACCGGTTCCGGTGAGCTGATCACCCTCTCGGATTCTCAGAACATGGATCAGCTTGGCCTGTCCGGGGTCACCGTCCACGGCACTGCGGCTGTCGGCACCTTCGACATGGGCGGTCTGCAGTTCTCGCTGACGGAAGGAACCAATCCCTGGATCCCGAACGACGCGATGACGATGCAGACGACCGCGGAGAAGGGGCAGTCGAATGCCGTCATGATCTACGTGCCCCAGCCTTCCGCAGAAACCCTCGTGTTCAAGTCATTGGTGAACGGCCAGGAAACGAAGATCACGGGCGCGGTCAACCTCGGCGCTCGGCACGAGACCAGCATCACTGTTTACGATTCGCTGGGAGCGGCTCACGAGCTGACAACGACCTGGGAGCACACGAACAAGGACACCAAGGAGTGGTCCTACAAGGTTTCGTATGCGAAGGATGACCCAGAAATCGTTGCCTGGCTGAAAGATCCCGCCAACGGGATCACCGACCCCGACAACCCGACGACAGCCGATCTGGAGCGTGCGAACGACCGGCTTCTGACAAACCGCGAAGGGGTTCTGTATTTCTTCAACAACGGAAAGATCGATGCAGGCAAATCGATTATCCGGGAAGTCGAGTGCACCCCCATCGGGAGCAATCCTCTCAAAATCAAGCTCGATATGGCTCTTGCAACTCAGTTCGACTCCCCCTTCACGACAAAGGCGCGCGATCAGGACGGGTATGAGATGGGGCTTCTCGAAAGTATCTATTTCGAGGAGGATGGAACGATCCGCGGCGTGTATTCGAACGGCCAGAAGCAGCCGATCGGCCAGGTCGCCCTCGCGACCTTCAACAACCCGGGTGGCCTCGAAAAGACAGGAAACAACCTGTATGCCTTTTCCCCAAACTCCGGCCACCCGGTGATCGGCAAACCGAATGAGGGTGATCGTGGTCAGATTCTCCCCGGCACGCTCGAGATGAGCAACGTGGACATCGCCGAGGAGTTCACGAACATGATCGTCACCCAGCGAGCATTCCAGGCCAACTCTCGGGTCATCACGACCTCGGATGAAATTCTTCAGGAAGTCGTGAACCTCAAGCGTTAGGCCCCGACAGCCGATAGCTATGGTATGACCGGCACGGGATGAAGGAAGAAGGAGGTCCGGAAATCGACAGGTGATAACCGCCAAACCGCGGCCAAATCACCCTGAGAATCCAGACCGCCTCTTCTTCACCCGTGCCTCGTCTTATCCGGGGCACCACACGGAGGGGAGGGCGCATGATCCGCCTGACACGCATCAACGGCCGGCCGTTCGTCCTGAACGCCGATCTGATCGAAAATCTCGAATCGACACCGGACACGGTGATCACACTGATGAACGGAAGGACGTATATGGTGCGGGAGTCGCTGGATGCCGTTCTAGCGCTGGTGATAAGATACCGGCGTTTGGTGTTTCGGCGTCTGCCGAGGACGAGCCGGGGCTCTGTACCGGAGAAAACATCCGCTTGATCCCGGGCACCGCGTGCGTCTTTCCCGGCAAGCGGCATTGACGGCCGAATTCCACCATGATAGGATCTTGAGAATATGTCGCCAAAAACCAAATGGATTCTCATCGGGGTTGCGGTTCTCGCCCTGATTCTCATCGTTGTAGGCATCTCCTGGATGTCAGGGAAAAAGGCAAGCACCGGCCCCAACCAGGAACCACCCCCGCCGAGCCAGGAAGAAATCCAGGCTGCGCCGAAAATGGGGCGTTTCTCGCTTGGTGAGTTCACGGCCACAACTCGGGATGAAGAGCTCCACTACATCAAGATCGAGGTCGAGATCGGATATGTGGGCAATCTCGAGAAAGAGCTCGAGGAGCGCAAAGGCGAGTTGCGTGACGCAGTCACGACGATTCTGATGAAGTTGACGACCCAGCGCGCCAAAGAAGACTACATCGATCATTTCCTGCACAAAGACATCGAGAAACAGCTCAACACGATTCTCGGAAAATCCTCTTCCGAAAGCCGTATCGTGAAGGTGTTCATCCCTGTCTTCCTGATCAACTGAGGACAGGCACCACGCATGGTCGATACCCTTTCCCAGAATGAGATCGACGCTCTGCTTTCCGCGCTGAACACCGGCGGCGGGGGTGGGGCGGCGGCCGACAAACCCGCACCAGCCGCGGGATCAGCGGCACCCTCCGGAGGCGGCGAAGAGCCTGTCAAGCCGGCGAAGGGCGAACGCGACAAGCAAAAAAAGGGAAAAGTTTACGATTTCAAGCGCCAGACGAAGTTCTCGAAAGAGCAGCTGGGAACGATCCAGCTGATCCACGAAACGTTTGCCCGCCTCATCGGGACGGATCTTTCGACCCAGCTTCGCGCCTACGCCCAAGCAACGATCATCTCGGTCGACCAGCTCACATTCGAGGAGCTCATCCGCTCGATCTATTCGCCCACGTTTATAACGGCGTTCAAATCCGAGCGGCTCGACGGAAAAGGGCTGATCGACATCAACCTGAACGTCGTGTTCACGATTCTCGACCGTCTGCTCGGCGGCAACGGCACCCCTCTGGGCACCCTCCGGCAGCTGACGGATGTCGAGAAACAGATCATGCACAAGCTGATGAACCGCATCATTCTCGAGCGGCTTCGCGAGGCATGGATCAACGTCATCGATCTCTCCCCGTCGATCGAGCTGATCGAGTCGAACCCGCAGTTCGCCCAGATCGTGCCGCCCAACGACATGGTGCTTTCGGTCGTCATCGAGATCAAGATCCATGACGTGACGGGGATCATGACCCTGTGCATTCCCTACAACACCGTCGAGTCGATCGCCGCGAAGTTCAACGCCGCCTCCTGGTTCGCAGCCGTGCGCAAGGAGCCGTTGACGACGAACTACGACGCGATCACCAGCCAGGTCAAGGCCGTCAATCTGCCATTCGTGGCCGAGCTGGGCACGCAGACGGTGACACTCCAGGATATTCTGACCCTCCAGGTTGGGGATCTTCTTGTGCTGGATCAACTCGTAAAAGAAGATCTCAACGTCCGGGTCGGGAACCGTGTGAAATTTCGTGGTCGCCCAGGCATCGTGGGAAAAAAGATGGCTGTCTCGATCACCCAGCTGCTGAGTAGCCACGAGGAGGACGAATTGTGACAGACCTGCTCTCCCAGGAAGAAATCGACGCCCTGCTTCGGGGCGGCGGCGGCGGGGATGCTCCTGCAGCGCCGGCCGAGCCTCCTGCCGGTGGTGGCGGGAGCAAGAACACCGCCAATCAGCTTTCGCAGGAAGCGATCGAGCAGCTCTCCGAGGTTGCGAAACTGTCTCTCGGAGCGACGTCCTCCGTCGTCCAGATGCTTCTCAACAAGCCGGTCGAATTCAACCTCGAGCAGCTTCGCGTCGTCGACTATGCGACGCTTTCCGCGGAAGGCGGCAGCGACGAGTACATCATCGCGAAGATCGCTTATGTGGAAGGCTTCGACGGCAATTCCTATCTGATGCTGAAGAAGCAGATCGCAGCGATCATCGGCGACCTGATGATGGGCCAGGACGGCACGAACGCGCAGTTCCAGGACATGCACAAGTCGGCCGTCGGTGAGATGATGAACCAGATGATGGGAAAGACGACGACGACGCTGTCGGAAGTCTTCAAGAAGCGCGTCGACATCGCGCCGCCCCAAGTCGAACTGGTGAACTTCTCGGTTGCCCCGCCGCCGATGCCGGATTTTTCGACCGATGCCGTGTTCCTGCGGATCGGATTCCGCATCAAGATCGGCGACATTGCCGAAACCGAGATGGTCCAGCTTCAGCCGATCGAGTTCGCCAAGCTGATGGCCTCTCAGCTCGCAAAGCCCCAGAAGGCAGAGCCGAAAAAGGCTCCGCCGCCCCCACCCCCCCCGGGACCGCTTCCCGTCGGATCTCCCGGAATGGGCGCCCCCGCTGCCGCGCCGATGCCGGGGATGCCGATGCCCGGCATGCCGATGCCAGGAATGCCGATGCCGGGAATGGCAATGCCGGGGGCCATGCCCGCCGGAATGCCGGGCATGCCTCCGATGCAGGGGATGCCAGGAATGGGAATGCCAGGAATGCAGGGAATGCCGGGCATGGGAATGCCAGGAATGGGAATGCCAGGAATGCCTCCGATGCAGGGCAACCCTGCCGAGTTTGGCATGCTCCAGATGCCGATGGGCATGGGGCTCCAGTCGAATATCGACCTGCTTCTCGACGTCCCGCTGCAGATCACCGTCGAACTCGGAAGAACCCGCATGCTCATCAAAGATGTGCTTGAATTGGGAATAGGGTCTGTAGTAGAGTTGAACAAACTTGCGGGTGAGGCTGTCGAGGTGTTCGTCAACAACAAGCTCATCGCCAAGGGAGAGGTCGTCGTCATCGACGAAAACTTCGCAGTCCGGATCACGAACATCGTGAACCCGCAAGATCGGCTCCAGGCACTCTAAGGAGGCTCTCTTACCAATGTCGAAGACCGTTCTGATCGTTGACGATGCGGCCTTCATGCGCATGATGATCAAGGATATCCTGAGCAAGAACGGATATCAGGTCCTGGGGGAAGCCCAGACGGGAAAAGAGGCAGTCGAGCTGTATCAGAAGCTGAAGCCCGATCTGGTCACCATGGATATCACCATGCCCGAAATGAACGGCATCGACGCCGTGCGGGCCATCAAGGGAATCGATCCGACCGCACGTATCATCATGTGCAGCGCCATGGGCCAGCAGGCCATGGTCATCGACGCAATCCAGGCGGGAGCGCGTGATTTTATCGTCAAGCCCTTCCAACCGAACCGCGTTCTCGAAGCAGTACAAAAAGCCTTGCGCTGAGCGACGACCAGCTATGATCGTACAGCTCCGGCATGCCGGGCTTTTTTTATTTTCTCTGATATTATATCTCGTCATCGGAACATCGGCTCTGCTCGCCACCCCCGCTTCGGCAACGGCTCCGGCCACGGCGGCGATCGCGATGGGGGCAAAAGGCGGCCAGGCGACCGGAGCCGCGATCATCGCCACCGATTCGCTGCTGTTCCTCCCGAACGAGACCGAGACAGCCTCCTCGCCCTTTCTCACGGCGCCCGACCCGCTCTCGACCTCCCTGAGCATCCTCACGTCGCTGGCTCTGGTCGTCGCCCTGATTTTCGCCCTTTCCTGGCTTCTGCAGAAGCGGCACGCTCTTCACGGCTCGCTTTGTGGCCGCACCCTCGGTATTCTGCCCATCGACGGACGGCGATTCATCTATATCGTCGACGTTCTCGGGAAGGTGCTCATCCTGGGAGTGACCGAGCACCATATCTCCCTGCTCGCCGAGATCACCGACAAACCCCTGATCGACTCCCTCCGTATCCAACCAGGTGGAGCACCGACCATTCCCGGGATCGAACGCGTTCTGGCCTTCCTCAAGCAGAAGCGCACCGTGCCCTCTGCCGCCAGCGAACCGGATGACCAAGCGGCTTCGGATGAAAGCACCTTCGCCGAGCATGCCGAAAAAGCGCAGCAGAAAATCCGCCGCATGGAAGAGATGATTATCCGGCGCGAACCTCCGGAGGAACCCGGTCAAAATCAAAACACACAAAAAAGGCACCAGACCGCACAGAATGGCCACCAGATACAGTAAAGGCACTGTTTGGTGCAAGAAAAATTCACTGCCTTTTGCAGAATCTTCCCCTGGTGCCGGTCAGGTATGCAAAAACCTGTCCCAAATGGGCCTTTTTAGCCTCTCCGAGGCTAAAACCTCTAAAAATGGCCTGTTCTGCGGAAATGAGAGCCCAGGAGGGAAGAGGCCTTCGGGGCCGCAGTGGTAGGCCGGAGCCGGGGTGCGCCGGCGAAAGATTGGGGGTTCATCGGAGCCGCGCCTCCGGCGGGGGAACCGAGAGGAAGCCCTTCGGGCTCACCACCAAGAAAGGGGGGGAGGCCCAGGGCACCCCTTCCTCGGCTCCACCGCCCATCGGTTCCTGGTGATGCCGCCCGGTGCTCGACCGGCAAGGCTACCCCCCCAAAAAAAGACAGAGCCCTTTTTTGGGTCCCCTCCTTGCCGGTCTCCGCGCCGGTCGGCTGGAAGGTGGTACCGATGGGCGGCTCCGCCGAGGAAGGGGGAAGAACCTGGTCCGTATGTCGCCGTCCGAAAAGCCGGACGGCGACCCGGGGCCAGGAACCAAAAGCAGGACCCGGACCTATGCGGCCTTGGTCACCAGCACATCCCGGAGAACCTCCGGCCTGGCTTGCGCCACCAGCAACAGCGACCGCGCCGCGCCGGTGGGTTGCCGCCGGCCCTGCTCCCAATCCTGCAAGGTCCGCAGGCTGACGCCCAGGAGGCCGGCGAAGGCCGACTGACTCAAGCCCATCTTCTCCCGGATGGCCCGGATCTCCGCCAGCCCCTCGACCTTGAACCGCCGGCCGCCGCCCTGCTTGATCTCCCGCAGGCCCTCGAGGATCTCCTTGCCGATATCGCGCTTAACCATCGTCGATCTCCCTCTTGATCGCCTTCAGCACATGCGCCGGAATGTTCTCGGCCTCGTTCTTGGCGTAGATGGTCAGAAACCATATCTGCCCGAGGTGGTCCTGCCAGTAATAGATCACCCGATACCCGCCGGACTTCCCGCGCCCGGGAGCGGCCCAGCGAAGCTTCCGCAGGCCTCCGCTTCCCGGGATCAACGCTCCGGCGTCCGGCCTGGCCACCAGCACCCATTGTAGCGCCGAGTATTCCTCATCCGAGAGGTAATCCCGGATGAGCTTGCTGAAAAGCGATGTCTCGATGAATTCCATGTCACTTCAAAATATACGGCATTGCCGTATAGCAGTCAAGCCTTTTCCTCGAGGGTGATAGAATGTCTGGTACGAGGAGAAAGCCGAATGCATCTCATTCACCAGCAGGCCGGATTCAAGTTTTACGTGGCGTTCAATTTTCAGGAACCGCCGTAAGCGGATAAACACCCCCACTCGTTCAGGTGATCGAAAGGCGGGAGCGATCGAGGTATTGTGGGAGCAGGGCGCGCAGATCGGCTTCTGAGGTTGCTCTTGGAACCTCTGTGAAAAGAAGACGAAGATAGGCATACGGC
>DATCTT010000078.1:0-5902 GCA_036567845.1 Candidatus Ozemibacteraceae bacterium
CAGGTGCACGACCGGCACGGCCACGCCTCCGCGCACGAACCCGTGCGCATACGGGGAATCAAACGGCAATCGGTTCATCAGGATCACGCCTCGTAGGGGTTCGGACTCTGGCGAACGACCTTGGGCGGCAACTTGGGGAAAACGTCCGCGAGCCGGATACTCAGCCCCGGCAGGATCGGGGTTTCGAGAACGGCCTGGTCATCGAGGGGTTCGAATCCCTCGAATGTTCCTGCCGCATTGGCCCGATAGACGTGCATGATCCGGTTGGTCGGATCGATCAGCCAGTATTCTTTTACGCCGTGACGCTCATACAATCGTCGTTTGAGAATATGATCCCTCGAAGCGGTGGAAGGAGATAATATTTCGACGACAATATCCGGTGCGCCGCGCATTCCCCGTTCATCAATTTTTTTCTCATCACAGACGATAACGATATCTGGCTGGACAACAGTCTTCACGTTTTCATCGGCTTCGTTGTCTTTCGGAAGTCGCACGTCGAACGTTGCATGAAAAACCTTGCAAGGCTTCTCCTGCAAAAATGTCCATAGGAGGCCGAACAGATTGCCGGAAACCACCTGATGAAGAGTGGTGGGGGCTGGAGTCATGTTGAAGGGCTCGCCGTCGATGATTTCCCAGCGCTTGTCTTCGGGCCAATTGAGATAATCCCCATATGTATAGGTTGTTATACTGTTTGCTCGATTGGGATTGGGCATGGTGTGTTCTCCGTTGCTGGCGGGTCGGGTCCGGCTGGACTGCGCCATCCGGGCGCCGCCGGCCCCCTTCCCGCCTCGTGAGGGGCGGCTCAGAGGGGCAGTTCCTCGATCCGCTTGATGGCGGCCTGGAGCTTTTGACGCTGGCCTTCTTCTCCGGTATCCATTGGCTCGGCCGTGATCACGGTCACATCGGCGATGCCGATGAACCCAAGGAGGTGTTTGATGTAGGGGGTCACGAAGTCGACGCTCTTCAGCGGGCTCGACTCGGAGTAGTCGTTGCCGCGCGTCGAGAGGAGGAAGGCCTTTTTCCCGCGGCACATGCCGACCGGGCCGATATCGGTGTACCGGAACAGATACCGCGGCTGGCAGATCACGTCGAAATACTGCTTCAGCTTGTAGGGAATGCCGAAGTTCCACATCGGAACGCTCAGCAGAATGCCATCTGCCGCGACGAACCGGTTCACCTGGTTTTCGATCGTCTTCCAGACAGGCTTCATCTCGGGCGGAATCGAACGGCCGGCCATCAGCAGATACTTGCCGCCGACCCCTTCCCCGGCGAGCTCGGGAAGCGCCTCGCGGTAGAGGTCGAGCTCATCGACGATGCCGTGGGGGCAGGAGCGGGCGTATTTCTCGAGAAACACGCGGGCCAGCGCCAGCGTGCGCGATGCCTCGCCGCGCGGTGATGCGATGATGTGCAGCAGTCTGTTCATGTATTCTCTCCTCTCAAAACCCGATTTTCAAATGGGAACATCGGTTCACCACAGAGTCACAGAGGCACAGAGACTGGGCAAATGATACACCACAAGGAGACTTCGTTGAAATAACCCTCAGTTTCGAGAACGCATCAGCATTTCATCTGCGCCATCTGCGGATCGGCTCTCTTCACGAAGCCATTGTGGTGATCCTTCGCCCCTGCGTCAGCGCAGGTTGGCCTGGGTGGTGGCGATGAGGTTCTGGAGGCTCTGCGGAATGTAGCTACGGTCGGCGCTGCCCTGGGGCAGCACGGGCGGGTTCTGCGAGATCTTCATGATCTTGCCGGCCTTTTCGGGGTCCATCGAGGCGAGCACCAGCGACGATTGTTCGGGCGGGATGCCCTTGAGGATCTGGTAAATCAGCGCGTTGTCCGAGACCTCGTCGAGAATCCGGGCCATCGCGCGCGGGTCCATCGTGGCGGCGATGTCCTGGACCGGCTTGAGGCGGTTTTCCTCCTCCATGAACCGGATCATGCTCGACTCAAGGCTGGCTGCCTCGGAGGCGAGCTGGCGGGTGATCAAATCGATCGAATCCTTCCGGGTGGCGATATCGGCCTTGAGGTCCTCGAGGGCCTTGCGCTCCTTCAACAGTTCCTCCTGCTGCACGCGCAGCTCTTCCTGGCGTTTCCGGAACATCTCCTCCTGTGAACGAACGAGGTCGCGGTACGAGGCCTCGAGCGAGTCGGCGCGGCGCTGCAGGTCGATGCTGCCCGACCCGATGATCTGGTCGTAGCGCTGCTTCTCGCGCTGCAACAGCTCCTGATACCGCTGCTCGTCGGGCAGCTGGTGGAGCTTCACAAACTCAAAATACGCCGAAACCGGCCATTTCGCCCGCCAGGCCTCGGGAATGCGATACCGCCACTGGACCAGGTCGAGGAAGTCCAGGGCGAGCGCCGTCATGCCGATCATCCCCAGGAAAACACCGAGCAGGCCGAGGTAGGCGAGATTTGCCGCCGCGAGGTACAGCTTCGACAGCCGGCCGGGCTTCGCTTCCGCGGCGGGCTCGGCGGTCGGGGCCGTCATCTGCTCCCCGTCGGACGGGGCGGGAACAGTCGCGGGAACGGGCCTCCCGTCGCGTTTTCCCGTCGACGGGGTTTTCTGCTGCTGCGACGCCTTCGCCTGCTGCGGGGCCGGGGGTTTGGGGTCTGCCATCGTTCAGTTCACTCCGTCGCGGTGTCGTCGCCGCTGTCGAGGCCGGACAGCACCTTGCGGACGAACGCCTGGGTCTCGGGATACGGCGGGACACCGCCGAACTGGCGCACGGCGCCGGGGCCGGCGTTGTAGGAGGCGAGGGCGAGCCGCAGGTTGCCGCCGTTCTGTTTCAACAGCTGCGACAGATACCGGGTGCCGCCCGAGATGTTCTCCTCGGGGTCGAACGGGTTCGTCACGCCCATCTCGCGCGCGGTTTCGGGCATGAGCTGCATCAGGCCCATCGCGCCCTTGTCGCTGACGCTCCGGTCGTTATAGCCCGACTCGACGGCGATCACCTGCCGCACGAGCCCCGCATCGATTCCATACTTGGCCGCATATTTATCGATCAGCGGCAGATACTGCTCGGGATCCTTCGCTCCGCCCGGAGCCGCAGCAACACCGACGGGACTCGCGGCGATGGTCTTCATCGGCTTCCCGGCCGTCGGATTGGCGGCGGCCAGGCCGGCCTGACGGGCCTCGGTCAGGGCCGCGTCGAACTCGCTCTTCTCGCGCCGGGCCCGCCGGTGGGACATGCCCCGGAACGAGCCGTTCAGCTCATCGATCCGTTCGAAGATCCTGCGCATGCTATCAAGCATCGGTTTTGCCTCCCGTGTCGCCCGCCCCGTCGTCCTCGCCCGGCTTCAGCCGGCCGAGCCGTGAGGCGAAGTCATCGAGCCGCTTCTGTTCCAGTTTCTGTTCACGTGTCACAAACCGCTTCCGGTCGCGTTCGAGGAGGCGCTCGTAGGTCTTGCGCACCCGCCGTTTCTCGTTCAGCTCAAGGAGGATCTTCGCCCGCTGTTCGCGCAGCCGGTCCCGCTCCTCCTCGTAAAACGACCGGGAGTTCATCAGGCGGGAGAGGAACAACGGATACATCCGCACCTGGTCCATCCGGCCGGCCAGCAGATCGATGGCCTTTGCCTCGAGCGCTTCGCCATATTCTCTGATATATTTGTCGATCTGCATTTCAGCTTCGGCGATCTGACCATCCTTCACCGCGAGGCGGGCCTTGACCGCGTCCTCCTCGTGCTGGGCGATCTTCAGAAGCTGCTGGAACCGGAATTTGAACGCCATGTCACATCATCAGGGCTTCGAGGCCCTTCACGGCGTCTTCATACGTCGTCAGTTCCCGGATTCCCTGTTTCACGAACTCCTGGATCTTCGGCAGCTTCGCGATCGCCGTGTCGATCTTGGGGTTCGAGCCGGCCTTGTAGGCGCCGATTCCGATCAGGTCGGCCGACTGCGTGTAGGTCGAGTAGAGATCCTTCACTTTGCCGGCATTCTCGAACTGCCGCTTGGGCGCGATGTCGGGCATGAGGCGGGAGATGCTGGCGAGGATGTCGACCGAGGGGTAGATGTTCTGCTGGGCGAGGTCGCGGCTCAGCACCAGGTGGCCGTCGAGAATACCGCGGACGGCGTCGGCGACCGGCTCGTCCATGTCGCCGCCCTCGACGAGCACGGTGTAGATCGCCGTGATCGAGCCCGTGCGCGCGGTGCCGGCCCGCTCCATCAGCTTGGGCAGCATCGAGAACACCGACGGCGTGTAGCCGCGCGTGGTCGGCGGCTCCCCGACGGCAAGACCGATCTCGCGCTGGGCCAGGGCGAAGCGGGTGACCGAGTCCATCATCAGCATCACGTCCTTGCCCTGGTCGCGGAAATACTCGGCGATCGCCGTGGCCGTGAAGGCGGCCTTGACGCGCACGAGAGCGGGCCGGTCAGAGGTGGCGCAGACGACGATCGAGCGGCGCAGGCCGTCTTCCCCAAGATCTTTTTCGATGAACTCGCGCACCTCGCGGCCTCGTTCGCCGACGAGGCCGATCACGTTCACGTCGGCCTTCGAGTTGCGGGCGATCATGCCCATCAGGGTGCTTTTGCCGACGCCCGAGCCGGCGAAGATGCCGAGACGCTGGCCCTTGCCGATGGTGAACAGGCCGTCGAGCACCCTGACGCCGGTTTCGAGCGGCTCGAGAATGCGCCGCCGCGAGAAGGGGCTGGGTGGGTCGCGCACGATGGGGACGCTTTCCAGACCCGGGGGAAGGGGCTTGTCGTCGAGCGGTGCGCCGAGTCCGTCGATGAGCCGGCCCATCAGCGCATCCCCGGCCGGGGCCGAGAGGGGCATGCCGGCCGGCACGACCTCGCTGCCCTGCCGGATGCCGGTCGTGCTGATCAGGGGCATCAGCAGCACGGCACCACGACGAAAGCCGACCACTTCGCAGGGCATGGGGCCGAGGCCGGTGTTGACGTGCACGAGGTCGCCCACGGCCGCCTGGGGGCCCGACGCCTCGACGAGCAGCCCGACGACCTGGTTGACGCGGCCGTTCACGCGGACCGTGTCGGTCTCGCCGATCACCCGCTCGTATGCGTCGAAGGCGAAGCTCACGTCACATCACTCCTGCCGCTTGAGATGGCGCATGAGGGCGTTTTCGAGCTCCTGCGCCTGGGTGTCGATCGTCGCGTCGATGGTTCCGGTGCCGGTCTCGATCTTGACGCCGCCGGGCTGGAGGCCGGGGTCCTCGACGACCCGCAGCTCGGTCACGGTCGAGAGGCGGCGCAGCAGCTCGGCCTTGTGCGACTCGGTCATCGTCTTGTCCTTCAGGTTGATGCGCAGCACGATCTTGTCGACGTCAGCGATCTTGTTGATAGCCGCGTCGAGGTTCGCGAGGATCACCTCGGGCTGGGCGAGCGGCTCGACCTTGCAGACGCGCCGTGCAAACGCGATGACGAGCCGCACCATCTCTTCCTCCGATGCTTTCAGCATCGCGAGGCGGCTGGTCTGGAGCTCGGAGACCAGCATCTCGGTCTCCTGCATCAGGTTCTGCCAGTCGAGCCGGATCTCGTCTCGGCCCGCTTTCTCGCCGGCCGAGATGCCTTTCTCCTCGCCGAGGGCGTAGCCTTCCTTGTATGCTTTCTGTTTCGCCGTCTCGATTTCGAGGGCGGCGCTCTTGCGCAGCGCCTCGGCCTCGGTTTTCGCGGCGGAAAGGGTGGACTCGGCGCTCTTCTTTGCCATCTCGAGAATGCGGGCTGATTCCTGCTCGAGGGCCTGGCGGCGGGCGAGCGACTCTCGGTGGAGGGCTTCCTCCTCCTGCCGCAGCAGGCTTTCCCGCTGCGTGAGCTGCTGCTCCCAGTCGCGGAGACGCTGTTCGAGGGCCGTCAGTTCGAGATGCCGGCGCGAGGTGGCGGATTTCGCGGAACCGGCGCGTGCGGCGAGAGCTTCGGCCGAGAGCTTCCCGACCTCATCGGCACCCGCAG
>DATCTT010000079.1:0-2618 GCA_036567845.1 Candidatus Ozemibacteraceae bacterium
CGAGCGGACCGGTGCGGGTCGGAGCGAAATACTCCCGGGCATGGCCGAGAAACTCGCCGCGGCCCGGGCCGCCGCCGATGAACCGGATCTCGTCGATCTGGCCCAGTTTGCTGACCGCCTTGAAATAATCGAAACTGAACCGGATCTTCTGGAAATACACATCGAGATCCTGGCTCTCGGCCATCTCGGGAATCTCGCTCGTTCCGGCCGGAATATGCCGGTAGAATTTCAGCTCCCCGGCCGCGAAGATCGTCAGATACGTGCTTGCATGGCCGACATTCGCGAAGGCGAGCGTCGGAACCGCGCCGATATCCTGCGTTTCGCGGAGTGCGTAGGTCGCGAACACCTCGCCGTAGACCCCGGTAAGGGGGATGCCGGCCGCGTCGAACAGGTCGGTGAACCGCGTCAGGAGCGACTGGGGGATGCAGGTGACCAGCGCCGTCGGCGGCGAATCGCGCAGGATCCGGTATCCCATGATGAACGGTTCCTGGCGGAAGTTCGGGGAAAGCAGCTTGCGGGCCTCGAACCTGAGCACCCCCTCGATCTGGTCGTGCTGGATCTGGGCGGGAAGCTCGGCAATCTTCACTTGCATTTCGCGGCTATTGAACAGGGCTGCGATCTCGGCGCTTTCCTTCACCGGCAGCCGCGCCGAAAGCGTTCGGATCGCCTGGACCAGGTGGTCCCGGTAATCGGCCTCGGTCGCGAACTCCGAGGACGGCCGCAGCGACTCCTCCTCGATCAGGGTGAGCCGGTCGCGCCCCTGAAGCCGCTCGACGACGACCGCCTTCACGGCGAAGCTTCCCAGATCGAATGCCGTATACAACCCGTCAGGGCGTTGCCGCTTCATCATGAGGCCTCCTCGAACCGGCCGCGAACGAGATTGCCGCCCGTTCGGGAAACGTCGCGCCGCACCAGCCGCCGCCGGGCGACCTCGCGGCCCCCGTCACGAACGCCGGCCGCGGAGCTGAGCATATAGGTGTTGTTTTTCGTGCGCCGGGCTTCGACCTCGACCGTGACCGTGCGATGTGCATCGAGGCGGCTTTCATAGGCGAACCGGAACGTCCCGGCATGCCCTGCGAACCGCGCCAGACCTCGTTCAAGTCCGCCATCGGCCGCATGGAATGCGACGGCTTCGAGGGCGGCCGAACGGCCCATGTCGAGGCTGAACCGGACGATCTCCTGGCTGCCGAGCACGAGCAGCAGCAGCACCGATGTGACGACGAAGGTGATATAGAGTATGAATCCGCGTCTGGAGAGGCTCATGAGGCGGCCCCCCGGTCACGGAAACACCAGACGGTCAAGGGAAGCGGCTCGCCCGCGTCTTCCCGGCCGTTGCCGTTCCGATCGTCGTACAGGCGGGGCTGGATGAACCAAGTGCCGGAGGCCTGGGGCCTGACGATCAGCCCGGCCGAGCGAAGCCCCGATCCGGTGCGGGTGAGAAGAGCTTCGGCGAAGGCGGGGGTCAGGCCGGCGATGTTGCCGCCCATCACTGCCTGGCGGCAGGCCCGCCGCAGTGTGGAAATCCCCTCGCGCTGCCGCCAGCCTCGCGTGAGTTCTTCATACTCCCGCGTGCCATAGGTGAGGAGCTGGAGAATGCCTGTCGTGGCCAAACCCATGATGAGAAGCGTGACCAGCACTTCCAGCAGCGTAAATCCGCGTGTCGCTCTCATCGGACGGCGCTCCCCGCTCCGGGAAGATACAGAAACGACTCGATGGCGAGTCGGTCGTCGCCCGACTCGATCGTGCAGGCAACCCGGACGCTGTCCTCCTGCGGCTGTGGAGCCCAGACGAGCCGGGTCTTCCAGCCTCCAGGGAGGCGGAACCGGCCGCGCGCACTTGCCGGGCCTTTCTTCCGGATGCCGGCCGCGAGGTCGCTCTTGAGCAGCTCCAGTTCCCGCTCCGCGTAGACCGCTGCCCGTTCCTCGAAACGTGCCCGCCGGTCGAGCAGCCCGGCACTATGCAGACCGCCGAACAGGCCCGTGATGGCGCCAGACAGGATCAGCATCGAAAGCAGAACCTCGAGAAGTGAGAAGCCGCGCGTCGTCATGGTTGCCCCAGCTCCAGCCGGACCGGCTCGATGCCGCCGCCCGGAAGCTCGAACGCGAGATCGAGCCGCGTCAGCCGGGTTCCCGAAGCATCGAGAACCTGGTTCCCTGAAAAAACGAGGCCCCCGAGCCGTGCGCGGGATGCCGGACTCCAGCCATCCCCGGCGAATGTCAGGGCGGGGGCATCGACCGCAACGATCCGCTGTCCGTCGGCAACGAGATGCTAGTCTGGGATTGCTCGGTTACCTGAAGCCCTACGACTGGACCTCGGTCGGCCCGGCCGGAAAAAACCTCAACGATGTCGCGTTCTGCCCGATGACCCATACGAACCGCAACAAGTTCAACACCTACGGCGTGCCGAACGGGAACGACAAGCTGGGAACTCCGGTTCCGGGGAGCACGGTCACGTTCGCCTGCAAGCTGGGGAAACTCGACAAGACCTGCGTGTTGCTGGCCGACAGCCGCCGGGGGTGGACAGACGACAATGCCACCTATTCCAACGGCGCGTTCAACCTGGACATGGGCAGCGGCCTGCGCCTGGACCCCGGCAAAACCAACAAGGTTTTGAGCTTG
>DATCTT010000080.1:0-10546 GCA_036567845.1 Candidatus Ozemibacteraceae bacterium
CAGCCGGCGAGCCGGTCGACCCAGGCCTGGTTCTCGGGCGCCGCGAAGAACTCGGTAATGCTGGCAGCGACCTTCTCCCCGATCCCCGGGACCGAAACGAGCTCCTCCGCCGTGGCGGCGCGGAAGGCGGCCAGCGTTGAAAACCGGTGCGCCAGATCCTCGGCCGAGACGGCGCCCACGTTCGGAATCCCCAGCGCGGCGATCACTTTCGCGAGCGGCCGGGTGCGGGCTTTTTCTATGTTTGCAAGTATTTTATCGGCAAGCCGTTCGCCCATCCGGTCGACGCTCAGCAGATCCTCCCGACGCAAACGAAACAGATCCGGCGCCTCTCCTACCAGGCCGGCCGCGATCAGGCGGTCGATGAGCTGCGGGCCAACGTTTTCGATCTCCATCATCGAGACGAAGTAGATGATCCGCCGGGCCAGCATCCCCTGGCAGGCCGAATTCCCACACTGGACGATCGTCGATTCGCCCGCCTCGGGCTCATTCTCCTCGACCTCCCGACTGATGCGGGTTGGCCCTCCGCAGGCCGGACACGCGGCGGGGGGCTCGATCACGGTCTCGGCACCGGTCCGCTCGTCGCGCCGCGACTCGACCACGTAGGGGATGATGAAGCCGGCCTTCTCGACCACGACCCGGTCCCCGAGCCGGATGTCCTTCTCCCGGATCTGGTCCAGATTGTGCAGAGAGGCGCGGGAGACCGTGGTCCCCCCCAGCTCGACCGGGTCGAGCACGGCAACAGGGGTGATCTGCATGCGGCCGACCTGCCAGATGACCGAGGTGAGCCGCGTCACGGCCTGCTCCTGGGCGAATTTGAACGCGACCGCCCAGCGTGGGGCCTTGGCCGTCTCGCCGAGCTCCCGTCGCAGCGCCAGGTCGTCCACTTTCAGCACGACCCCGTCGATGTCGAAATCCAGTTCCCGGCGCAGCCGATCGGCTTCTGAAATATAGTTTTCGATATCATCAAGACCGCTGCATCGCCGCGCCGGCTCGTTGACCGTGAATCCCTGGCTCCGGAGGAACTCGAGGGAATCCCCGTGATGGGTGAAACCAAGTTCCCGGGCCTGGGCGATATCGTAGACCGTGACCCGGAGCCCGCGAGCCGCAGCCACGGCCGGATCCAGATTCTTCAGCGTGCCGGCCGCGAGATTGCGGCAGTTCTTGAACGGCTCCTCGCCGGCAGCGACGCGGTCCCGGTTCAGGGCCGCCAGCCGCGACCGGGGCACCCACACCTCCCCCCGCACATCCATGTCGAATCCGCTCTCGATCCGCAGCGGGACCGAACGCACCGTGCGGACGTTGCCGGTCACGATATCGCCCGTCTGGCCATCTCCCCGCGTGATGCCCGTCAGAAGCCTGCCTTCGCGGTAGGTGAGCGAGATCGAAACCCCGTCGATTTTCAGCTCCGCCACGATCGGGAAGATCCGCTCCCCCGCGATCCGCTGCATCCGCGCGATCCAGTCGGCGAGATCGGTCCGGCTGTACGCGTTGTCGAGGCTCATCATCGGGACGCGGTGCCGGGCCGTGTCGAACGAGGTCGCCACGCCCCCGACCCGGCGGGTGGGGGAGTCGGGGGACGCCAGCTCGGGATGCGCCTCTTCCAGCTGCCGCAGCTCGGCCATCAGCGCATCGAACTCGGCATCGCCTATCTCGGGCGCGTTTTTTACGTAATACAGCCATTCATGCCGACGGATGCGGTTTCGAAGCCACTCCACCCGTTCGGCCGGATCCTGGTGTCCCGTCATGCAAGCCTCCCTGAGCGGCTCAGCGGTCAAAGGCATCGAGCGACAGTGCCTGGAGGCCGCCCGAGGTCCCGACCCACAGGGTGCCAGAGGCGAGGGCCAGCGACGTCACATCCGAGGCGAGCAGACCGTCCACGGGCGTGAGAACACGGGTCAGACCACCCCGAATCCTCACCAGACCATCCGGACAGCCCGCCCAGACATCGTCGTTCACGGGCTGGACCGCGTCGACGCGGTCGGCCGGCATGCTGCGCGAGCGGTTGAACACCTCCCACTCGGCCCGGCTGCCGCCGAACAGCTGTTCGAGCGGGGTGCGGAGCCGGCAAAGCCCGGCCGGGGTCGCTGCCCAGACGGTTCCGGTTTTCGATATCGCAAGTGACAGAATCCAGTTGTGGGCGAGATTCGTCGCGAACATGTCGATGGTGTGCCAGGCCGTCGGATTCGCCGCCGGCTGTCTGGTGTCCCAGATGCTCAGCCCGTCGTCGTTCCCGCACAGGGCCCAGAAACCCAGCCGCGCGATGGCCCCGATCCACAGGTCGGCCAGGCCGCCGTTCGAGATCTTCTTCGTGACCGTCTCGAACCGCCCGTCTGGAAGCCGGAAGGAAATGCCGTTCTGGGTGCCGATCCACAGGATCGAACCGTCCCAGGCCAGCGACCAGACCATGTCATGCGCGAGCCCGTCGGCCGCCGTGAACCGCTCGAACCGCCTGCCGTCCGTGGTGCGGAACAGCCCTTCGTAACTGCCGATCCAGAGCGCGGCTCCGTCATGCGCCAGTGCCGTGGCAGGGCGTGTCGGGAAACTCCCGTCCCGTGGCGTCATCTGCGTCACCTGGCCGGCCGCGATCCGCGCGAGCCCCTCTTCGGTGGCGGCCCAGACCTGGCCATCGGGGGCCGGGAGAATCGCCCGAACCGCGGGCATCGGCGCGACGACCTGCCACCAGGCCGGAATGCTGCGCATCACGGCAGGCCCCGTTCCGGCAAACTGCGCTGGGGTGACGACCGGTGGCTTGTCCGCGGGGGTCACGACGGGAAGCCGCTCTTCCCCGCGGGGAATCGGGGCATTGGGAGGAAGCGGCGGCGGCGTCATGGTAACCGGCGGATACGTGTTCACGGCAGGCGGAACGGACTGTAGCGGAGCGGCCTGTTCAGGACGGCCGAATCTCATGCTGTAGACGAGGGTGAGAACGAGAATCAGTCCGGCCCAGAAGGCCAGATTCGAGCCGTTGGGGTCCCGGGCCAGCGGATGTTTCGGTGTCATCGGTTCTCTCCCGTCCTCATGGTTCCGTGGGGACGAACCGGCCGGCCTTCACGATGGCCAGCTCGACCGGCCGCGTCTCATTGCCGCTCGCATCGAAGCCGCCCGGCCCGGTCACGCCCTGATACGAGGAGATCGAGGCCAGAGCATCACGCAGGGACATGCCGCGCCCGAGGGCGGTCCGGAACGCCGTGGCTGCAAGCTGAAGGGCGTCATACCCATGCGCCGCGAACGAATCGGCCTCGGCGCCGTAGGATTGCTGATACTCCTCCAGGAACCGGCGCGTCGTCTCGCCCCCACGGGTCGGATTGAACGGCATCGTGACGAGAGCCCCTTCCGCCGCGGGGCCGGCCAGATCAAGGAAGCCCATCGTTGCCATGCCATCGCCTCCCAGCACCTGCATCCGCATGCCAAGCTCCCGGGCCTGCCGGACGATGAGGGCGGACTCACGGGCCAGTCCCCAGACAAGCAGACCATCCGGATTCTGCTGGCGGATCGAGTCCAGGAGGGGGGAAAAGTTCGTCATGCCCGAGTCGAATGCCACGCTGACCGGAATCGCCTGGCCCAGGGCTGCTGCTTTTTCGCCGTATATGCGGGCTCCCATGGAGCCATACTTGTTGCTGTCATGCAGGATCGCCACCCTCCGCAACTTCAGCCGGTTCACCGCCATGCGGGCGAGAGCCTCGGCCTGGACCGTGTCGTCGCTCAGGCAGCGGAAGGTGTACCGGAAACCGACCCGCGTGATGAACGGATTCGTGCTCACCGAGGTTAGCAGGGGAACGCGGGCCCGTTCACAGACCCGCTGCACGTTCATCGTCGCGTCGGAGCTCACGGCGCCGATCACAAGCTCGGCATTCTGCCGGTAGATCAGCTCGCGCGCCGCTTCGGCCGCAACGATCTTGTCGTTGGCCTCGTCAATGAAAACGAGCTCCAGACGGCGGCCTCCGATCCCGCCAGCCGCGTTGACGGCAGCGGCGGCGAGATTCAACCCGTTGCGCATCGACAGGCCGTAGACAGCCGTCGGGCCGGACAGCGGTGTGATGACGCCGATTTTCAACGTGGTTCCGCCGCTTCCGAGGCCGGTCCAGATCAGGGCGCCGATCACCAGGAGGGCGATGAGCTGAGGAAGACCGAAAAAGTGCTTCATCGCACGCGTCCTCCCGAAACATGTATTTTAATTCGTATATATGACATCGTGTGTTATTGCGTCAGCCGCCGACGGCTGTCTTGATATAGGGGAGCATCAGCAGAAGAATGCCGATGTACAGGGCCATCGAGAAGAAAAACAGCAGGGTGAAGAAAAAGAAGGGGCTTTCCCGGACGATCTTGCGGAAGAACTCGCCTTCGACTTCTTCCCGGGGCCGGAATTTGCGGGAGAACTTGTCGAAGACGAACACGGTCAGCGCCCCGAGGCCGATGAACCCGAACGAGAAGCCGAAGCCCGTGGCGAAGATCCAGGTGTGCTGGTGGTTCGGTGCGGCCGAAAACAGTAGCCACGCCGCGCCGAGGCTGATGACGAGCAGCGAACAGAAGATGACCGAGGCCCAGAACAGCCATGCCCAGAGGAATTCTCTCATGCCGGGCCTCAGGAACGCACTTTTTCCCAGGTGCCGCGGAAGCGGTCAGCCGGGTATTTGCGCCGGTTCTTGCCCATTTTCTGCTGGAGGGCCGCGGCCAAATCGATGCCGAGAATGTTCGACAGGCTCAGCAGGTAGGCCAGCACATCGGCCATCTCGTCGGCGATCTCGCCGCGCTTGTCCCGGGAGAGTTCCTCCGGAGACGGGTGTACCCACTGGAAATGCTCGAGCAGCTCGGCGGCCTCGATCGCGACCGATGCCGCGACGTTCTTCGGCGTATGATACGAGGCCCACTCCCGTTCGGTGATGAACTCCCGGACGAGATCCTTCAGGGCTTCGACCGTCGTGACGTGATCAGAGAAGGGCTTGGGGCCCTCGTCTGGAGGAGTGGCGGAACGAGGCTGCGTCCGCGTCGTTCCCTTCGGAGCGGGGGGCTTGGTGACGGCGCGTGTGGATTGTCTGGTCATGGGCAGTTGGGTGTCAGGGATGGGTCAGTCCCGGGGATGCCGTTCGACCGAGGCTGCTTCGGCAAGCATGGCGGCGTTGAGACGCAGAATCTGCCAGGCGAGATCGAGATTCACCTTCTCGAACGTGTCGGTGGTCTTGTGATACGTCGGGTTGTCGTCATACTCCGACTCGATCGTAAGCACGGTCGGAACCTGCTTTTTCAGGAATGGCACGTGGTCCGATCCCCAGGGGTTCGTGCTGATCTGCGTCGACAGAGTGGTGTAGGTGGCGGCCAGCTCGGCCATCCGTTCGGCCATCTCGCGGTTGAAAGCAGCCGTTTCGAGCACCATCGAAAGCGGCGCCGTGGCGTCGAAGCCGATCATATCCATGTTGATCACGGCACGCACCCTCGCCAGCTCGGCCGGCGGAAGAGCGGCCACATAGGCGTTCGAACCGAGCAGACCCTGTTCCTCACCCATGACGAGCACGTAGCGCACGGTTGCGCGGCCCTTACGGCCCTGCATCAGACGAGCAAGAGCGAGGACCCCGGCGGCTCCGGAACCGTTGTCGTCCGCTCCGGGGGCGAGGGTCGAGGCTTTCTGCGACGTGCTGTCGAGATGGCCGATGATGATCACTTCCCCGGCATTCGCAGGATCGAATCCGGGCTGGGTTGCCTCAATGTTCCCGCTGGGCGTGCCGGCGCTGCCAAACGTCTGCCGGCGCACCTTCAACCCCATCGCGGTGAAAGACCGCTCGGCATACTCGAGCGCCTTCGCCCCACCTGCAGCATACGTGTACCGGGTCTGGAGATCCGCCAGCGCCTTCAGATCAGCGGCGAAGGCGTCGCGATCGATGCGGTCGATGAACGCCCCGACGGGATCGTTTGCCGGAGGCCGGGAGCGGCCCGGCCGGCTCGGGGGCGTCAGAACGACAGTGTCGCCGGGAAGGGGATCGATGCGGGTGAACTCGGAAAGCCAGCGGGAGATGCCCATGCGGGCCGTCTCATTTGCAAGCACCACGTGGTAGCCCTGGCGACGCAGCAGGGTGCGAACGCCCGGAAACACCTTTCCCCGCAACGCCGGATCCTTCGTCGAAAGAAGCCAAGCTTCTTCGCCCGGCCGGAACGGCGTTGCAGACGCTTCAGGGTAACGCCGGACGAGCTTTTCGGCGAGCACTCCCCGGCAGATGAAGACGGTGTTCGCACCGATCGTGGTCCAGGCCAGCTGGTCATCGGCGTTTTTCGAGATGACGGATTTCGCCGTCTCCACCGGCAGAGTGATTGCCCAGCGGCTTTCGGGTTCTGCCGCCACGGCGGAGGTGCAGCCGAGAAAGGCGGCGAAAAGGGCGCCGGCCAGCAATGCGGTTGAGCGTCGAATCATTCGTTCCTCCGTTCGGGAGTCACCCGATCCATTTCCCCCCATGATACCAGTACTTCCGGGAAAATGTATACCGCCCGTGGAGGCGGCGCAGAGAGACCCCGACTCCTCTCCGACTTTTCCTGACAAGGCATGGCTGGTTTTCCAGAGGCCATCCGCGGGATCTGCGCCCTCAAAATCGTCCGAGTCGCCTTCTTCTCATGCTAGAGCTTCTGGCATCATGGATGCTTCGGTGCGGATCTTGGACATCCGGTCAAAAAAAACTCCCGGGCGGATTCACCCGGGAGAAAAAGCGGTTTCGTCGTTCAGGAGGATGGAGATGAAACGGGGGATGAGCAGGTTCGGATCACTTCACAGGAGGCTGTTCAACGTCGTGGCCGGCTTCGATCCAGCCGGCGATACCCTCGGGATACTCGAGGAGGTTCTTGTAGCCAAGGGATTTGAGATATTCGAACAGCTTGTGACTCGCAGAACATTTGAGGTTGGAACAATATGTAACAATCAGCGACTCCTTCTCGGGAAGGAGCTTCAGGACCTCGCTGACCTTGCTGGCGGCGTTGAGGGATTTCGCCCCGGGAATGCGGCGCCCGTCATCGAACGTGCCGCTCCGGGCATCGAGAATCGTGAGCGGAACCTTGGACTGGAGCAGAGCCCGCAGTCCCTCGGTCGTGATGGTGGAACCGCCCTGCGTGTGCTTCGGGGCTTCCGACACCTTCCCGGTCGGTGGGTTCGAACAGACGCCGTCGGGACACGTGGACTCGGTTTTTCCGGGGGATTTGTCGTGGCCGCACGTGCCACAACCGGCTTCGATCAGAGGTGCGCCCAGCAGAACGATCGCCAGGGCCAGAAAACAGATTCCGAGAATTTTCATACGTTCGACCTCCGTTGGGGCGGATCGTCCTTTTGTGGGCAAACGATCCCGATATTGACAAGGCGAAATAATTTAGCATCTACTAATCTACTTAGATAATACTAACATTTTGCGGGTTTGGCAAATAAAAAATTTTTCACAAACATTCCGCTCCTTCGCCCCGGGGTGACGCCGCCCCGGAAACGTGTTACAACAAGTGAATCCGAGGTTGCACGAGGGGAGTATGTGAATGGCCGACATTCTGGTGTGTGGTCTGACCAATCTCGAGACGACGGTACGCGTGGACGGGTTTCCGATCGGGTATTTTCCGGTCAGATACGTCCAAAACGGCGTCCGGTCGACGACATCGGGGGTTGGCTTCAATGTCGCCCGCGCGCTCACCCACCTTGGAAACGACGTTCGCTATCTGTCCCTGCTGGGTGATGATCCGGCCGGGGCCGTCTGCCGCTCCGAGATCCGGGCGGCGGGAATCGATGATGCCAACCTGCTCGAGGTTCCCGGCGGGACCGCTCACTCGACGATTCTGTTCGATCCGACGGGCCGGCGGCAGATCCATCTCGACCTCCGCAACATGCAGAATTCGGTGTATCCGGTGACACGCTTCGCCGCGGCCGTCCGCGATGCCGGGCTGGCTGTCCTGTGCAACATCAACTTCTCCCGCCCCCTGCTGGCCGAAGCCCGGAGGCTGGGAAAGATCGTCGCCACTGATCTGCATGCTCTCGCCTCCCTCGATGACGAATACAACCGGGACTGGCTCGAACATGCCGATATCGTGTTCCTCAGCCACGAACGGCTGGCATCCGGACCGGAAGCGTTTGCCGGGGAGCTGCTTGCGCGCTTCCCGGCCCGGGTGGTCGTGATTGGCCTGGGAAGCGAAGGCGCGTTGCTGCTCGAGCGCGGCGAGCCCCCCCGCCGGATTCCGGCCGTCACGCCACGGCCGACCGTGAACACGATTGGCGCCGGGGATGCCCTGTTTGCGGCTTTTCTCGATGGGTGGCTCAGGTATGGTGACGCCTTGAAGGCCCTCCGCCGTGCCGTCTTCTACGCGGGCTGGAAAATCGGGGGAAACGGCGGCGCCGACGGCCTACTCACCGCCGCCGAGCTGGACGCACATTCCCGCGATGGTGGATTTTGACACGGTACCGTTCAGACGCTATCCTGTTACGGGAGATGATCGCCTGGCGGTGATCCTATGAATGTATCATAACAGATAATATTGCAGAAGAGAGAGATACCTCAGGTGAGGAATGAATGGGAGGGTGTGATGCACGAGCATATCGGCGAAGCGTTTCAGGAGTTGACAAAATACCGACGGGAGGCGATGCAGAGCCGCTTCGACCCGTCGGCGCGGCCGGCCCCGTTCAAGGAGTATCCGGACAAACCGGTTGTCCAGCTTCCGGAGCCGGCGGCCGTGAAGCCGGCCTCGCTTCGGCAGACGATCGGCCGGCGTTGCAGCGTCCGTGCCTACAAGCCGGCCCCCGTCACGATCGACCAGTTGTCCTTTCTCCTCTGGGCCTCGGGGGGACCCCGGTGCCGCGAAAGCGGCATCTTGAAACGCACGGTTCCGTCAGCTGGCGGTCTGTATCCGATCGAAACCTACCTCGTCGTGAACGACGTCACAGGGCTGGAGCCCGGCATCTACCACTACGCGGTCCGGACCCACGCCCTCGAACGGATCGTCGACGGGAAGCGCGGTGACGACCTGGCTCACGCGGCTCTCGAGCAGAACCAGTGTCGTGGCGCCGCCGTCGTTTTCGTCTGGTCGGCCGTCTTTGGCCGCACGACGTGGAAATACGGCCAGCGCGGCCTGCGATACGTCTACCTCGACGCGGGGCATGTCTCCCATGCCGTGGCGCTCTCCGCGGCTTCGCTCGGTCTCGGGACGTGCCAGCTCGCGGCCCTGTTCGACGACGAGGTCAACGCTCTGCTAGGCCTCGATGGGCACACCGAAAGCGTCATCTATATGACCTCGGTTGGCCGCCCCGCCTGAGGCGGCCGATCCGGTCGGTCATTCACTTCTCATCCGCTGCCCCAGGCGCGTTGTAGCCGTGCTCGCCATAAGGGCGCAGCTCGGCCAGCCACTTCTTTTCCAGCTTCCGGACGGCATCGGCCCAGTCGGCACGGTCGATCCCCCCGGCATCGATCGTCTCGAGAAACTCGAAGACGAATCCCTCCGTCCCGCTCTGCGCGAGATCGGCTTTCAGCAGCCCGTTGTGGTGGCTGAAAAACTCGAGCTTGTGCGAAAAGCTGTTGGCGGCACCGGCCAGATTCATGCTGCTTCCGATCATGATCCGGCCGTTGGTGGTGTTGCGCAGGCGGAAGACGCCCATCGACGGAATCGCCTCCTTCGCCGCTTTCTTCAGTTCCTTGCGTCGTGTCGTGTCCATACCATCGTTTCTCCCTTTCGTGACAACCCGCCGGGCGCGCCGCGCCCGGCGGTTCAATGGAGCTTGACCCAGTAAGAGCTGCCGTCCGGCTTGCGCTCGAGAAAACCATACTCGATCATGTTCCGGCGCAGCATCGCGTAATCGTGGTAGAACCGCTCGAGAATCCCGTTGACCTCTTTTTCGGTGTAGGTGCGGTCGGCCTCGAAGAAGGTGATCAGATGGCGCAGGATCGCGATGCGCCGCTTCTCCTTGATCGGAAGCGTCTTGAGAGGCCCTTCGGGCCCCTGGGGAAAGTAGGCCGCGAGAATCTCGTCGCTTTCCCGCTTCGTGATCGCGAACCGTTCGTCGACCTGGCGCGCGGTTCGCGGAATCTCGACGAACTCGCTTTTCGTCTGGATGCGCTCTTCGAGCAGCTCCAGAATACCCAGCAGGATTTTTGCCTGTTTCTGCCGCTCGCGAAGCTGGAACCGGTGATTCCGGATCGTCGAGGTGCTGCCCGTTCCGAGGACCGCGGCGGCCTGGGCGTCCGTGTGGCCGGCATGGAACAGTTCGAGCAGCTTTTTCTGGTGTTCCGTCAGACCCGTCAGCTTCCGGTCGAGCGAGAGAAGGAACGAGAACACCGGTCCATGCGCCTCCGCGATATGGCGCTCGATTGCTTTTCGCGCCTCATACAGGGTTTCCCCGATGCGATGGATTACCCCATCCTCGAAGCGCCGCCCGCAGATCAGGCAGATATACCCATCCGGGTCGGGAAGTTTTCTGAAACCGCGTTTCATCTCTTCCAGAGAGGCCTTCCAAAAGAGTTTGGAAAGATCGGACATGGATTGTGCCTCGCTTTCGTTTATTAGTGTTGTAAACAATATAACATTACGTCTACGAAAAAGCAAGAGC
>DATCTT010000081.1:0-8280 GCA_036567845.1 Candidatus Ozemibacteraceae bacterium
GTGATGCCGAAGGGGGCGAGGGATTCGAGCCAGGTCTGTTTCCAGGCCCCGCGGGTAAGAATATGATGGTTCCCGAGCGGGTTCCTGGAAAGCAGTTCCGCAACGCCCGGGAGGCGCAGCCGCACCTGTGTCCGGCACAGATCCTCGCGGTGCTCGTGGGGCCGCACCTCACCCTCGGCGATGAAGAGGCGGGCGGCATCGGGGCCGCCCAGCCTGGCCACCGTCATCATGCCCGGCGTGAAGGTCCCGGCAACGCCGATCCCAATCCCCGACTCGAAATGCGATCGCCACCGGATATTCGTCACCAGGGATGCCGCTACGGTGCAGTGGGCAAAGACGATCTCGTCCCCGGCAAACTGCGAGGGGTTGGACATGAACGAGGCCTGGCCGCTCAGCAGCCGATGGATGTGCATCGTGAGCAGGGCCGGCACATCCCCCTCGCAGCCCGCCGTCACCCCTTCGTCGTTGAGCCGCGACAACGCGAGACATCCCGTCGTCCCCGGGTTTTCGAGAAGATCGAAACACCGCAGCGTGACGGCGGAAAGCTCGTGCCGGTCGACGACGCGGCGCATCGCGGCATAGAGACGGGCCGCCGCGTCGCGATCATGCTCGGACGGCTCGACAACCCCCGCAGGGGCCCCGAAGCCCGCCAGAGCCACCCGCACGTCGGTTTCCGAGAGGGAATGCCAGGCGTCGTGAAGCTCATCGAGGGGGATCTCCTGGATTCCGACACCAAAGCGCTGACGAACCAGTTCCCGGTCGACATGGCTTGCGATCAGCCAGTCGGACGGGATGCCCACCACCCCGATCCGCGCGGCATTCAGTCGGCTGCGCAGCATCAGTGAGGCCCCCCGCCGCCGGGCTGCTTCCGCGATCTCCTCGGGGTTCCCGTGCAGCAGCCGCGCCGTGGTCACCCCCTGGGACTCGAGCCAGGCAAGAATCTCGAGGCCGGCGGGCAACGAATTCGAATGAGGCAGCGTCACCAGCGTCACGGGCTGGGCCCCATCGGCGAGACTCTGATACAGGCTCCTGAAGGCGTGCTCCGTGCCGCCGGTGAGGATCGCGACGAGCAGGACATCGACGCTGGCACGATCCGACGGAATGATCTCGCGAATGTCGAGCGACGCGCCGAGCACCCCGACGAGCTGCCGAACCGTCGCCTTGACCCTCTCGGGATCGTGAATCGATGAAGCCAAAGGAATAATACCGTATTTCATATATCGTCCTCTCTCTTATTGGAAGCGCCCGCGAAGATCGTCAACGATCCTCGTCAGGGCATCTTCGACCGCTTTTGCCTGGTCCGGCGAGTTTTCCAGAGTAATCCCCGGGCCCGCCGAGGCCCGTTCCGACTCATCACCCATCGGGAAATCAGTTATATTTACAAGGCTATACAGAATGACAGCGGGAGCATGCCGGCGGAGAATTGAGGCGAGATGATACTGCTCGCAATCGACGGAAAGCGTCCGCCGGGCTCGCAGTTCGCTGATGCGCTGCTGCGTTTCGGCCAGAACCGTCGGAACGGTCGCATGCCGCGCGTAGGAGACGATCCCGGGCAGCTTCAGCCTCGCCGCGGCATTGTCCACGACGATCTCGGCAGAATCGTCTCCGGCCCTGGCGCCGGCAAGGAAGATCCTGGAGGGAGCCACCCAGCCGAATCGCCGCGTGACACCCCGGTGCAGTCCTCCACCGGTTCCAACGGCAACGACGGCGCGGAGCCCGCGGCCGGTCAGGTGGGCGAGAAGCCGCGCCGGCAGCGTTCCATAGTTCGCCCCAAAACCAGAAAGGGCGATCACGAGTGGCCGCTCCCGTTCCGAGAGGGTCAGATGACCGACCCGCAGTTCGATGTCCCCGAGCCGGACCAGGCGCTGGTCCACGAGGTGCCGCTTCAGGGGTGTCGAGAAGCCGACGAAAAACACCCGAACCGGCTCCCCGAGCTCATTCAGAAATCGGTCGATCCCGTCGGCACCGGGAAGATCAGCCCCGGGCCGGCGCAGCGTCTCGATGTTCCGGTCGACGGCCGGGCCGTGCCCGCGCCGGAGGAAATACACGCGCGCCTCGTGGTTCAACAGCTGGTCGTCGGTGTAAAATCCATATTCAGCAATATACACACGTTCGCCGTCACGGGCGACGCCCATCATCGTCTTCCGCCGGCGGTTGAAGCCGCACGCATTCACCTCGAATGCCTTCGTGCACCCGCGCGATGCCAGATACGCCGCGGCCTCGCGCGCATCCCCCATCAGCAGTGCCCAGTGACAGCGCGGATCGAGCTGTAGAGACGCCAGTTCGGGCCCCGTCTGGATCTCGAGATACTCCTCGAGATTGACGAGCGAATGGGGGGCAAACCGGTCGATCGCCAGAATCTCGGGGGAATACCCCGGGCGGATCCCGGCGGGCGCAGGCGTTCCCGGAGCAGGCAAAGCCACGGGCCGGAGCGTCACGTTTCCCAGAGGCAGATACGTGCGCACGAACCAATCGAGACTGCGCGTGGCCGATGCCCGGGGCAGGACGCCGATATTGAAGTCGGCATCGAGGTAGCCCAGGATCATCTCCCGATAATCATCCCCGGGGTTGAGCATTGCATACGACGAAGGTTTGAGGAAATCCTCCTTGCGAAGCGACAGCCAGAGACGCTCGTGGCTTCCTTCCCGCAGATCCGAGATAAGCATGTCGAACAGGACGCGGTAATTGTACCGGCGAAGCGTTCGCTCCCAGACGGCTTCGAACGACTCGGATGCCAGGGCGGATGCCGGGGCATGGCCGGGAAAGGCGAACCGGTCGAACAGCTCCTCCCGGGACAGGGCCGGATCCATCAGAACGGCACTTTCGGAGGCGAACCCCAGCCTCGACAGCAGCTCAGGAACGCCGAGCGTCGCGAACACCTCGCGCATGCTTTCCATGTCATCCGCCTGCGTGACGGTGCGAAACAGATCGAAATACAGCATATCGAATGGATAGCTGCGCGTCAGGCGTTCGGGCTGGTCGTTGTGCAGGAAGCGGAGATCCGAGCGGGAGTCGTTGATCAACATCGGGAACGAAAGCAGCTCCCCCGACTTCGTCATGGAGCGGCAGTGCCGTGCGGCAGCGATCGTACGGCGGCCGGCATCCGTCGCGGGATCGGCACATGCAGCCAGGGAACGGCGCATCAGCGCGATTGTCGGCTCATCCCGCCGGAACGTGTGCAGCCGTACCAGATCCCGGACAAACCGGCCGATATTCTCGGGCTCGATCACATCACGGCGCGGAGGCCAGTATCGGAACACCCGGTTTCTCAGGTCCTCAATCCCGTGGCCGGTCGGATCCATCAGCCCGTTGTCGCGCATTACGCCGACTTTCGTGGCGGTGATGCCGATGTTGTGGTAGAGATGCTGGCGGGCGTTCTCGTTCTCCATGTCGGCGAGATCGAAATGGAAATCAGGCTTCGGCAGCCCGCCCTTCAGGTTGCGGTTGTACATCATCAGCTCATCCCGGAAGGACGTGAAGTCCCGGTCGGAACTATTGTACATGATATCAATGTCCGATATCGGAGTGAACGGCCTTCCGAGATACAGGTCGCGGATCGTGCCGCCATAGAGGCCCAGCGTTGCCCCGTGCCTCTCCGCCATGTGCGTCACGTCCGCCAGCAACGGCCATGAGGCGATCAAGCGCTCGTAAGCGAAGTCGGAGGGAGTACGCAGCCGCTGGCCCGCGGCGGGCAGCGATACCAGCAGGATCAGGAGAAGGATGGCGGCGGCACGCCCCGCGAATCCCCGTTTCACCTCGTCACCATGTGATCGCATCATCGAAACACTCCTTCACATCGACAGTTCCTGGGGAATCTCCCCGTGCGCCACGATCCTCCCTCTCACCCCTCGCACCCCGCGTATTCATCGTGCAGATGCCGGAAAAAGCTCCTCGACGGAGTCTCGCGGACGGCACGGTCGGTCGAGCATCGGGCAAATGCCGCGGCCAGTTCTTCCGCACTGACCCGAAGGAACCGCTCCGCCTCGCGGCGGTCCCGGAACTCCTCGAGCCAGGGGCCCATCACCGGCTTCAGAAGCTGCTCGAGCCCGAGCAAAGCCTCGGCAACACGGATCACCTCCCCCGTCTCCCTCGTCGCCACGCCGGGCGAATGTTTCAGCAGCATCAGCACCCTCCCGATCAGCCGGGCCCGGGACTCCTGACAGCTCACCAGGAACCGGTGGCGGGATGCGGGCGTCTCGCGCCGTTCGCCGAACCGTTCGAACTCGAGCCACGTCTCGATATGCCCGAGGCCTGAACGGTACACGAACCGGTCGTTCCGGATGATGCCGTCGATCCTGCCTGCCACTCGCGCAAGAGGTGCCCCCGGGAACGGTTTCAGCTCGTTCACCCGGCTCGATGATTCGAGATCGATCCGAAACCGCCGGAGGGTGAGGGCCAGCAGGGCCAGGTGATAATATGTTCGGATGCGGTCGTCATCCCCCACGAACGGGTTGTTCATGAGCAGGAAACAGCGCGACGCCATGCCCGCCTCTTCGATCGCGGTCAGAACGGCCCGGATCTCGTCGAAGGTGTAGGCCGGGTGCGCCTGTTCCCCCTCGAGGGCAAGCCGCAGGGTGTCGGTCTTGAGAAGACGGATGGACTCGTCGGTGAACGAATCAATACCCATCACTATTTCATCGATGCCCAGTTCCCGGTAGGCGGTGACGAGATCGTCCCGCACGGTTCCGGGCAGGCCCGGGGCACGCCGGCGGAGAAAGCCGGACAGGCCGCTGTGCCGGACGTAGAACTCGAACCAAGGTCTCAGGCCCTCTCCGGTGATGCCCCGTGCCAATTTCACGATCCGGTCCGGGTCCCGGTTGAAATACGAGTCCAGGAAAAACACATCGACGAACTCGCCGGGCGCCAGCGCCGCGGTATCCCGGATGCGCTTCAGCAGGTCGATCACCAGCTCCGGCCGGAGGGCCGTGAAGGGCTGGTAGCCGCCGGAGCAGCAGATACTGCAGCGATTGCCGCATCCGCGGCTGGAAAGGATCAGGAAACTGAGGCGGGCCGGTGTTTCGCGACGCGGCGCGAAATATCCGCGGAAAAACCGGTCGTAGGCCGGAGAGTAAATGCGTCGGAGAGTGGCGGGATCGAACCGCAGGGCATTCAGACCGGCAAGGGTCAGCAGAGCACGGCGATCGATGCGGCTCAGGGCAGCCCGATCAGCCGCAAGACGCTGGGCAACTCCCGGATACCGGAACACTTCGTCGGCCCCGAACGGCTCCCCGCACAGGTCTTCGAGATAGCTCACCAGGCGCCCGCCCTGCTCATCCCCGAGCATCAGGGTGTCGGCCATCGAGCCGCCCGCCGCTTCTGGGGCGATCGCCGGTCCCAGTCCGGTGGCGATGAGACACGTTCCCGGGGCCGGCGGACCGGGAATCCGCATCGGCAGTTCGTATGGAGGGTCGAAATACGAGGCCTCGTCGGCGTTCGCCGTCCGGTATACCCAGATTCTGGCCTCGTTGGAATCGACGACCGGCATCCCGTTTTCGAGGCACTCTTCGAGCGTCGTCGCGGCCAGCAGTCCTTCCTCGGGCTCGGCGGAGATCGAATTGAGCCCCTGCACATGCACGCCCCCGAGCGGGGGCAGACCCACGCCCCGCGGATCGGGCCCGGGTTCGGGAACGACCGTCACCGGCGTATCCCGCAGGATCCGGTCGAGCACGGCTCCCGGCGGCGCACTCAGCGCCTCCTGCCGGAGGATCAGCCGGGCATGGCGGCTGTCGGAACTGGCCACGAAGATCCAGCCGGCCGTCTCGACGACAGCGGCCCGGCCACCCGGCGCCGAGACCCACCGCCCGAGAGGGGCTGTGTCATCAATCACGATGTCGAGCCGGGCGCCATCCGGCAGGATGCGGCCAAGCGCGAAGCCGCGAATGGCAGTTCCGGAAAGGCGGACCGCGTCCGGCAGCGAAAGGGGCCGGCCCGGAGTATATATCATGATATTATATGGCATGTCGAGCGTCGAGGCATTCGGAATGAACGCAAGCCGCCGGTCCATCATCGTCTGGCGCAACATCCGCCGGACCAGGAGAAGGGTGTTCCCGATCGAGAGTCGGAGATTCTCGAGATGCACCCCGAAGTCCCCGTAATCCGTGATCCCTCGCAGGCTGATGAACCCGATTCCGGCGTCACGGTACAGGCGGGCAAGGTGAAAATCCTCCATCTCGGCCATATCCGCGGTCGGAAACCGGTCGCGAAGGTTCTGCCGCTCGTCCCCTGATCCGACGAAGGTCGGTACGGTCAGCGCCGCACCTTCCCGGAAGCGGATCCGGCGAGGGACACCGCGCCGCAGGGCCTCGAACTCGGGCGGCCGCGGAATCTCGATGCGCTCCGTTCCGTGAAGGGCCACGCGTGTCGCCAGCACGTCCCCGGGCCGGAGATCGTCGTGGAATGCCATTCCCGAGCCCAGGGCGACAACCAGGCCCGGCCGGACGGCGGCGAGATGCGCGCGTGCGACATCGAGCAACAGGGCGGGCTTGTCTCCGAACGGGAGGCGCAGCAGCGTCGCCTCATGACCGTCAAGACGCCCTGTCACCAGCGGGAACCGGGATCCCGGCAGTTCCCGCTCGACCGGTCCTTTCAGACCCGCAAGGATGGTTTTCCGCTCGGCATCATCGAAACAGACAAGATGAAGCGGTTCGGCCGGCGCGTCTTCGGGAAGATCGCGCCCCGAATCGAACTGCAGCCCCTGCAGCCCCTGGGCGGCACTTCCCGGCCGGAATCGGCCGCCAGCCTCATTGCATCTCATCGTTCGGCCTCCGTCACGGGCTCGAATCCATAGATGCCGAAGGAAATCGACAGGCTCGCGACCACCGCCCGGCCGGCGGGATCATCCGCGATGTTCAAGAGCAGGTCGCGAACCGTGTCCGAGCCGAGATCCGCTCTGCCGTCACGCACGACGATCGGGTCGGTCAGGATCGGCGGAGTCGTTGCGACGATCACGAGCCTCTCCTGCACGACCTCACCCCCGGCGCGCAGAACGAGCGACGTGACGGCGGCGGCGTCCCATCGGCCGTCGAGAACCCCCTGGACGGCTTTCTCATGGTTTCCCGCCCAGGAAATACGCCCGAAGAACCGGAGCGGGTCGATCCCGGCCCTGACCAGGACGCGGTTCGGCTCGAAGAAGCCGCTTTTCGAGCCCCGGTCGACATAGGCGAAACTCCGCGATGCGAGATCCGTGAGATGGCGGATGCCGGAATCACGGCGCGCGACGATGACCCCGTGATAGCTCCCGGCGGAAGTCTTCGGCCGGCAGACGGGCAGCATCACGCCTTCGGCCCCTCCCGCCCTGGACCGCGGGGCGAACCAGCCGATATCGACGCGGCGCTGGCGCACGAGACGCTCGAGGTCGGTGTAATCCGCGACGACCCGGATCCGGACCTCCCGCCCGAGCTTCTTCGAAAGATAGCCCGTCAGCGGCGCAAGGGCAGTTCCGAGCTCCCGCGCCTCGAGAAAGGGGAACACCCCGAACTCGACCGGGGGCCGCTCATCCGTCTCCAGGCGCAGGACCGCCTCTCCCCCGGCATCCCCGCAGCCGGTCACGAGCAGGAGTAGACACGCCGCGGCGGTGGACCGCGCGGACCGCAAAAGTGCATGAAGGAAGCTCGTCATGGTTCGTGTTTCCCGATTGTATCAGATGCCGGCCCTGCTTCGACGGAGGTTTTGACGAGTCGGGCGAGACGGTCAGAGACGGCCTTTCCGAGCTGGAGTTCGAGATACTCCCACGACAGCGAGGCGACGAACCGATCCCCCCGGATCGCCCGGTCGAGGGTCTCGACGACACGGGCGGGCTCTGCCGCCGCCGCCGATGCTGCGGTGACGGCCAGCTTGAAGCGGAGATCCGAGCCGGGGTCACGAACGGGAGGGGCGATTTGTATATCACTTTCTATACGTTCGAGCACGGGAAGCAGGAGGGGCACGATCGGTCCCGTCGCCCCGTGTTCCCTCATCAGCCGCAGCAGCAGCGCCACATCGGCCAGATCCCCCAGTTCCAGGTGGGCGATCTCCCCGGCTGCGGTTTCCGGCTTCCAGACGACGGCCGTTCCATCCTGTCCGAACGCCCGCGTGACGAGTCCGCGCACGGCCGGTGCCGAAATGCGCTCGATCGCGGCGACGAGAGCGGAACGTAGGGCCGCCGGCTCGACCTGCAGAGCCCGGATCACCAGATAGATGCGGGAGTCGCGCCGCCAGTCGCCGAGGCGGTTGACGATGCCGGCCCGCTCGTCCGGGTCGAGCCCCTCGATGATCTGGGAAAAACCCGTGCAGGTCAGCAGT
>DATCTT010000082.1:0-1531 GCA_036567845.1 Candidatus Ozemibacteraceae bacterium
GGCGGGGAAGCGCGGGTCATGCCGAGGCGTGCGCGGCCTTCTCGGCGGCGCGGCCCTTTCCCTGCTTCTTCTCGTGCTTCTGGAACTCCTTGATGCCCTCGCCGAGCGCTTCCATCGCATGCTGGAGCTTCTCGACCTCGAGCACGTAACTGATGCGGATCTCGTTGCGGCCCATGCCGGGCGTGCCGTAGAACCCGGCAGCGGGGGCGACCAGCACCGACTCGTTCTTGTGGCTGAAGTCGGTCAGGAGCCACTTCGCGAACTCTTCGGCATCCTCGATCGGCAGCTTGGCAATGACGTAGAAGGCCCCCGTCGGGACTTTGCAGATGACGCCGGGGATCTTCGCGAAGCCCTGCATCACTGTGTCGCGGCGGCGCTGATACTCTTCGAGAATCGGCCGGAAATACGATGGGTCCATCAGAATGCCGGCGCGGGCGGCCCACTGCTCGACGGTTGGCGAGCTGAGGCGCGCCTGGGCCATTTTGAGAGCGGCGGTCATGACATCCTTGTTCTTGCTCGCGATGAGGCCGATACGGGCGCCGCAGGCGGAATACCGCTTCGAGATGCTGTCGACGAGAATCGCGTGGTCGGCCATGCCGGGCAACTGCAGGATCGAGGTGTGAACGAGGCCGTCGTAGACGAACTCGCGGTACACCTCGTCGGCGATGACATACAGGTTGTGCTTCTTCGCCAGGAATGCGAGGCCTTCGAGGTCCTTCTTCGGATACACCGTGCCGGTCGGGTTGTTCGGGTTGCAGATCAGGATGGCGCGGGTGCGCGGGCCGATCGCTTTCTCGATCTTCTCGACGGGGGGAAGCTGGAAGCCGTCCTCGGCGTAGGTGAGCAGCGGCTTCAGATGGACGCCGAGCTGCTGGGCCATTCCATTATAGTTGGTATAAAATGGTTCGAACACGATGATCTCGTCGCCCGGATCGCAGATGGCGTGAAAGGCGAAGAAGATCGCTTCACTGCCGCCTGTGGTGACGATGATGTCACTCGCATCGAGGGCGATGTTGTTCTGCTTGTAATAGCCGGCGAACGCCTCGAGCAGGTAATCCTCGCCGGGTGAGGGGCTGTAGGCGAGCACCTTCTGGTCGAAGGAGCGGATCGCATCCCGGATCGGCTCGGGTGTCGGGATGTCGGGCTGGCCGATGTTCAGCGGATACACCGTGACGCCGCGCTTGCGGGCCGCCGTCGCCAGCGGAATCAGCTTTCTGATCGGCGATGCCTGCATCTGTTCCGCGCGTTTCGATATCTTCATCATGATCTCGGTCCCTTCCTTTCGCGACACCGGCGCGATGCGCCGCGTCCGGCCAACTGCGTCGCGTTTTGCCCCCCAGCTTACCCCTTTCCGCCCTCCCGCGCAACCCGGAGGCCGATTTGAACGGTACGAACCACAGAGGCACAGAGACACAGAGACACAGAGACACAGAGACACAGAGAATCGACCACCACCAAATATCGTGTTTGCGGCGTTGGCGTGGTGACGTGGCGACGTGGCGACGTGGCGACGTAATGTAGGGGCGGGTCT
>DATCTT010000083.1:0-31684 GCA_036567845.1 Candidatus Ozemibacteraceae bacterium
TCCGGTGCGCTGAACCCCGGCGGGGCTCCCGCGCAGCCAGCCACCAGGGCGCCGGTCAGGGCTTGCGGAACGTTTCGAGAAGGTCGGTCAGCTTCATCAGCTCGGCACAGGCCCTGGCGGGATCCGCCTCACGACCGGCCGCCTCGAGGTCGGCGACCATCCCGTAGGGATCCTGGACCGGATGGAACAGCGGCAGTTCGAGCCACCGGGCGTATCCGCGCGCGGTCTGGGTCAGCAGCCGGACGAGATCCGTGTCGGGCTTTGCCGCGAGCAGAGTCTCCGCGCAGCTGCGGACCCCCCGCAGAAAAGCGAGCTGGTCGTTCTGACGGACCCCCTCCACGACCGGCCGGATGAACGCCTCATACGGAGGCAGCGCCCCGGATTCAGAGCGCTTGTTATACATTTTTCGCAATTGAACCAGTGCCCGCGCCGCGACGTCTTTCTGGTCGAGCCGCAGGCCGGCATCCTCTGCCGTCTCACCCGTGTCCGCCACCAGCAGGCGGTCCATGGCTTCGATCCAGCGGGGGAGCACGCGCACGGTCGCATCGGAGAGAAGCCAGCGGGCGTTCTTCCCGGTCTTCTGATGCCCCTGTTTCAGGGCCTTCCGCGGATCGATCAGCAGCAGCTCCTGAGCCAGCCCGCCGCGTTTCACGGCATAATCGACATCCGACGTCGCGCGAATCCGGGCGGCAATCTCGCTCAGCCGGCCGCGCACATCGCCCTTGAACGTCGAGCTCATCGCCCCGGACTCCTCTTCGAGCTTTCCGGCCACCTTGTTCAGCAGGATACCGCCCCGATCCTCCCAGAAAGCCGGCGGTGCGGCATGGATCAGATCGGCAATTTTTCCGAGCATGTTCGGCGCGCCGTTCGCCTGGCCGACGCGCACCGGGTTCCGCAGGTCATGCGGCGGAATCAGACAGGGTTTGAACTCCTCGATGATGCAGGCCTGGGCCTCGGTCAGGACGGCGTCGACTTCCTTTTCGAGACCGACGATCGCATCCTGGGCGGATCCGGCCGCCTCCTTCATTTCGTGGTCGAGCCCCTTCGCCATCTCCTGGGCTTGCTTCTCGGCTCCCGGCGGGAGATACAGGGCATCACGCAGCTTCACGAAGGTCTCCACGATCCGCTGCCGCTCTTTCAGGAAGGGGGCGGCCGCCGTGTCCCGGAGCGCCTGAGCCTTGCGTGCGAGCTCCAGGATTTTTGCGGCCTGGTCTTTCGACAGATACAGGCCACGCAGCAGATTCAGCAGGGAAATCTCCTCGCGCACCTCCTCGAGCTCAATCGGAATTCTCGATGCCGCCATCGCCGGCGGGACAACGGCCACGGCAAACAGGCAAACCAGGGTGGTGGATTTCATTATACTTTTAAATATATCTATTCTCATTTTGATTCTCCTTGGGGAACATTCCGCGTATCCCAGCGGCCGGGGATTCGTGTCCGGCAGGCTGGACACGCTCCGCCGGAAAGAAGATTTTTCAGGGTCTGGAAACCAAGTCGCTCGATCAGGAGCTTGCCACAGGAGGGGCAGAAGGTATGGTTCCCCTCATGACCGGGCACATTGCCGGTATAGACGTAGCGCAGACCCGCCTTCAGGGCAGCGTTCCTCGCCCGATCCAGGGTGCTCACGGGGGTCGGAGGGAGATTCTTGAGCTGATACTGGGGATTGAACCGGGTGAAATGCAGCGGAACATCCGGGCCGAGGGTGTCGGCAAGCCATTTCACCTCGGCTTCGATCGACGCGCTCTGGTCGTTCATCGTCGGCACCAGAAGGGTCACGATTTCGATGTGCTTCTTCGCCGCGCCGATCCGCTTCAGCGTTTCGAGCACCGGCTGCAGGGAGCCTCCGATTACGTCCCGGTAATACTCCTCAGTGAACCCCTTCAGCCCGACCGTGAAGGCGTCGATCAGCCCGAGCAGATCCTCCAGGGGTTCCGGCTGGATATACCCGGCCGTCACCATGACCGTCGCGAGGTGCGCCTTGCGGGCCTCCCGCGCGACCTCCTTCATGTATTCGATATAAATCGTCGGCTCGGTGTAGAAAAAAGCGATCCCGCCAGCCTTGTATTCGAGGGCCTTGGCGACGACCTCGGCGGGGCCGAGGCGGTAGGTGCGGGTTTCCTCAGGGGGTTTCTGGGAAAACTGCCAGTT
Organism: Candidatus Ozemibacteraceae bacterium; assembly: GCA_036567845.1. Taxonomy (GTDB): domain Bacteria; phylum Muiribacteriota; class Ozemobacteria; order Ozemobacterales; family Ozemobacteraceae; genus MWAR01. The sequence continues at coordinate 2,149 of DATCTT010000083.1, forward strand.
CTGGCAGTAGCGGCAGTTCAGATTGCATCCGGCCGTGGCGATGGAAAAGGCATTTCCCGGGATCGGAAAGTGGTAGAGCGGGCACTTTTCGATCGGATCCATCGCCAGGACGCAGGGATTCATATACGCTATCGTATAGTATTTCCCCCCGCGCGGCTCTCGGACCCGGCAACGGCTCCTCTCCCCCTCCCCCCGGATACATCCGTTCGGGCACAGCCGGCAGTGGATCCTGCCATCGGGAAGCACCTCGTAATACTCCGCCTCGTGCGCATTGGCGGGCAGACCGTCTCCGGCCAGGCAGCGGGCAGCCGGAACCGGCACGGCCGCGAGAAAGCAGGCGCCGGCACAGCCCCGCAGAAACCCCCGACGATCCATATCCACCTCCGCAACGATGTCTGACGATTGAGAGATGCCCCGGCATGATCCGATTACACGGGAAGCAGCGGGCAGGCTGTTCCCACCGCCATCTGCCATCCGGGGTTGGCGGTGATGACTTACAGCAGCAGGGCGAGGATCTGCTCGATCTCGTCAACGGCGGTTTTCGCGCTCTTCGTCTGGATCGCGTGGCCGAGGCAGTGCTGGACGTGGTCGGTGAGCAGGATGCGCCGGGCGCTCTCGAGCGCTGAGATCACGGCTTTCATCTGCTGCAGGATCTGCGTGCAGGGCTTTTCCTCGGCGATCATGCGGCGAATGCCTTCAATATGGCCAGAAATACGAGCAAGCCGCCGGTCGATGTCGGGGTGCGACTCGTGGTGGTGGTGATCATCATGTTCTTTCATGTCCACTCTCCTTTCTTCGCTCATCCCATCCCCGAGGATAGCATCTTTTGCCTCATCCGGCATCGGTCCCGTCTCCTGCGCAGGCAAGCCCAAACCTTCCTTCTGTCAATCCTCGGTCTGCCCCATCTGTGGCGGCTGCACCCAAAATAGAGAAAATATTCACGAAATATCTTGACGGACCTCTGTTCTGCCGATATATTCATATCGAGAAACATTTCTCGTTATTATTTTCACAACACTCCCGTTTTGCTCCTGGAAATGCGAGAGAAAGCGGGCAGCAACAGAACCGTATTCCCCGAGGAGGACCCCATGACGAAGGAACAGACGGAAGGGAACAAGCAGGAGCGGGTGGCCTCCGAGCCAACGCTGCGCCGCCTCCCCACCTATCACCATTATCTGAAGACGCTGGCCGAGCGTGGTCGTGACGTGGTGTCGTGCACGCATATCGGGAACGATCTGCGACTCGACCCGACGCAGGTGCGCAAGGATCTGGCCGTCACGGGTATTCGGGGCCTGCCCAAGGTGGGATATCGGATCGACCAGCTTCTCGCCTGCATCGAGGAGTTCCTGGGCTGGAACAACACGACCGAGGCATTTCTGGCCGGCACCGGCCATCTCGGGCAAGCGCTGCTCGGCTATGAGGGGTTCAAGCGGTATGGGCTCGAGATTGTCGCGGCGTTTGACAGCGACGAGGCGAAGATCGGCACGACGGTCGCCGGCCACAAGATCCTGCCGGTGGACAAGCTCGCAAATCTCGCCCGTCGCATGAAGATCCGGCTCGGCATCATCGCGGTCCCAGCCGCCGCCGCCCAGCAGGTCGCCGAGGCAATGGCCGAAGGAGGCATCACGGGCATCTGGAACTTCGCCCCCGCCGCGCTTTCCCTGCCGCCGGCAATACTCGTCCAAAACGAGAATCTGGCCTCGGGCCTCGCCGTCCTGTCGGCGAAGATCGGCCGCCTGTCCGGTCTCGAGATCCCCCGCGAATAATATATTTACTGTTTTTTCACCATGTCACAGATCACCGAAGGAGTCGAATCGATGGAACCGGTCACGCTCACCCGCAAGTTCGAAAAGGTCTGCGAGATCCTCGACCGTTACGGCCGCGATCCCGGGAAGCTGATTCCCATTCTCCAGGCCGTCCAGGACGAGTATCGCTACCTGCCCGAAGAGGTCATGGCGTTCGTCGCCACCTCGCTCGACCTGCCGCCCGCCCGCGTCTACGGCGTCGCGACGTTCTATGCGCATTTCGCGCTCGAGCCCAAGGGCCGCTACGTCATCCGCATCTGCGACGGAACGGCGTGCCACGTGAAGCAGTCGATCCCGATTCTCGAGGCGATCCGAAAGCGGCTCGGCCTCGATGAGAAGCGCCGCACGACGCCCGACATGCTGTTCACCGTCGAGACGGTCTCGTGCCTCGGGGCCTGCGGCCTCGCACCCGTCATCGTGATCAATGACGACGTCCACGGCCAGATGACGCCCCAGTCCGCTGTCGCCCTGATCGACGAGCTCACCACCAAGGAGGCCGCGAAATGACCGCCACACCCGATCTGAAACAGATTGCCACCGCATTTTCCACCGCCGCAGCCAAGCCGGTGCGTCGCGTCATCATCTGTGCCGGCACCGGCTGCGTCGCCAACGGGGCCCTCAAGGTGCACCAGGCGCTGATCGAGAAGATCGCCGCCGAGAAGCTGCCGGTCATCGCGGAACTCCGCGAGGAGAAAGCAGAAAACAGCGTCTGGGTCTCGAAGAGCGGCTGTCACGGCTTCTGCCAGATGGGCCCGCTCGTCACGATCCTCCCCGAGAACATTCTCTACACGCGGGTGAAGGTCGGGGACGTGGCCGAGATCGTCGAGACGACCCTCAAGCAGGGCAAGCCGATCGACCGGCTCGTGTATGCCGATCCGACCAGCGGCGCCCACTGCGTCCACGGCACCGACATTCCCTTCTACAAGCGCCAGCAGCGCACTGTCCTGAAGGAATGCGGACATATCGACCCCGATGATATTCGAGAGTATATTTCTCACGGCGGCTACGAGGCGGCCGAGAAGGCCTTCACCAAGATGTCCGCCAAGGCCGTCTGCGAGGAGGTCGAGGTTTCGGGCCTGCGCGGACGCGGCGGCGGCGGCTTCCTGACCGGCAGGAAGTGGGAACTGACCCGCATTCAGACCGAGCCCAAGAAATACGTCATCTGCAACGGCGACGAGGGCGACCCGGGCGCGTTCATGGACCGCAGCGTCATGGAGGGCAACCCACACAGCGTCATCGAGGGCATGATGATCGCCGCGCGCGGTATCGGCGCCGATGAAGGCTACGTCTACGTGCGCGCCGAGTATCCGCTCGCCGTGAGGCGCATCCGGTATGCCGTCGAGGAGGCCGAAAAGCTCGGTCTGTTGGGCGACAACCTGTTCGACAGCGGCCTGTCGTTCCGGCTGCATGTGATGGAAGGCGCCGGCGCCTTCGTCTGCGGCGAGGAAACGGCGCTCATTGCCTCGATCGAGGGCAAGCGCGGCATGCCGATGCCGAAGCCGCCGTTCCCGGCCCAGAGTGGTCTCAACGGCAAGCCGACCGTCATCAACAACGTCGAGACGCTCGCGACCGTCCCACTCATCATTCGCAACGGCGCGGCCTGGCTGCGCGGCATGGGTACGAAGGGGTCGACCGGCACGAAGAACTTCGCCCTCACCGGCCACGTCGCAAACACGGGACTGATCGAGGTTCCATTCGGCACGACGATCCGGGAGATCGTGTTCAACATCGGCGGCGGCGTGACCCGCGACAACGGCACCCTGTGGCCTGACGGGTTCAAGGCGGTCCAGATCGGCGGCCCTTCGGGCGGCTGTCTGACCACCGAACATCTCGACCTGCCGCTCGACTTCGATTCGCTCAAGAGCGTCGGCGCGATGGTCGGTTCGGGTGGTCTGGTCGTGATGAACCGCGACACCTGCATGGTGTCGGTGGCCCGGTTCTTCATGCAGTTCACCCAGAACGAGAGCTGCGGCAAGTGCGTCCTGTGCCGCGAGGGCACCCGCCAGATGCTGGCGCTGCTTGATGACATCATCGAGGGCCGCGCCACGGCCGAGACGCTCGTCACCCTCGAGACGCTGGCCGTGGCCGTCGGCAAGGGCTCCCTGTGCGGCCTCGGGAAGACCGCCCCGAACCCCGTGCTGGCCACCCTGCGTTACTTCCGCAGCGAGGTCGAGGCGCACGTGTTCCAGAAGCGGTGCCCGACCGGCCGGTGCAAGGCGTTGCGCACGATCTCGATCGATGCGGCGAAGTGCAAGGGCTGCACGGCCTGCGCGCGCAAGTGCCCCGTCCACGCCATCAAGGGCGAAGTGAAGAAGCCTCACGTCATCGATCCGGCCGTCTGCATCAAGTGTGGTGCCTGTGCAGCCGCCTGCAAATTCGACGCCGTCATGGGAGTGTGAAGACAATGAGCAACACGACTGCAACCGTTCTGATCGACAACCGCCCCGTTCCGATCGAGGGCGAACGCAACATTCTCGAGATGGTGCGCAAGGCCGGCATCGAGCTGCCCACCTTCTGCTACCACTCGGATCTCAGCATCTACGGCGCCTGCCGCATGTGCATGGTCCACGTCGAGGGCCGCGGCCTGATGGCCGCCTGCTCGACGAAGCCCGAGCCCGGCATGAAGGTGAAGACGACGACCGAGGAGATCCGGGAGATGCGCAAGATCGTGGTCGAGCTGCTGCTCGCCAACCACGATGGCCAGTGCCCCACCTGCGCGAAGAGCGCCGCCTGCACCCTGCAGAACCTGTCGCGCCGGCTCGGTATCACGACGAACCGGTTCAAGCCGATCCATCAGCCGCGCGCGATCGACGTCTCGAGCCCCTCGCTGGTGCGCGACCCGAACAAGTGCGTGCTGTGCGGCGACTGTGTGCGCATGTGCGCCGAGATCCAGGGCATCGGCGCGATCGACTTCGCCGGCCGTGGCCGGGATGCCGCCGTTCTGCCGGCGTTCGGCAAGAATCTGGAACAGGTCGAGTGCGTGAACTGCGGCCAGTGCGCGGCCGTCTGCCCCACCGGCGCCCTCACCGTTCGCTCCGACGTCGAGGATGTCTGGAAGCTGCTCGACGATCCGTCGAAGACGGTCATCGCCGAGATCGCCCCCGCGGTGCGCGTCGCGCTCGGCGAGATGTTCGGCCTCGAAGCCGGCGAGGTCGTCACCGGCCAGGCCGTGGCCGCCCTCAAGACGATGGGTTTCAAGAAGGTGTTCGACACCTCATTCTCGGCGGATCTGACCGTCATCGAGGAGGCCGAGGAATTCCTGACCCGGTTCTCGAAGGGCGAGAAGCTGCCCCAGTTCACCTCCTGCTGCCCGGCCTGGGTGAAGTATGCCGAGCAGTATCATCCCGAGCTGCTGCCCAACCTCTCGAGCTGCAAATCCCCGCAGCAGATGTTCGGTTCCATCGCTCGCGACACTCTTCCGAAGGCTCTCGGCATCGAGAACAAGAATCTCGTCATCGTCTCGATCATGCCCTGCACGGCGAAGAAGTTCGAGGCGCGCCGTTCCGAGTTCGCGAAGGAAGGCATCCGTGACGTCGATTACGTGCTCACGACCCAGGAGTTCGCCCGCATGATCGAGGAGCGGGGGATCGACTTCCGGAGCCTGTCGCCCGAGTCGCTCGACATGCCGCTCGGCTTCAAGACCGGCGCCGGCGTCATCTTCGGGGCGAGTGGCGGCGTGACTGAGGCGGTGCTGCGGTATGCCGCCGAGAAGGTGACGGGCCGGACCCTCGAAAACGTCGATTTCGTCCAGGTCCGCGGGGAAGACGGCCGGCGCGAGATCGAGCTGGACGTCGCCGGGAAGAAACTGAAGCTCTGCGTCGTCCACAGCCTCGCCAACGCCCGCAAGGTCGCCGACGAGATCAAGAAGGGCAAGAGCAGCTACCATCTGATCGAGGTCATGGCCTGTCCCGGTGGCTGCGTCGGCGGTGCCGGCCAGCCGCTCAACCGCGATGTCGCCGCCCGGCGGCGCCGCGCGAAGGGGCTGTATGACGCCGACAAGACCCAGCCGCTCCACAAGGCCCAGGAAAACCCCTACATCGCCGAGCTGTATCAGAAAAATCTCGGCGAGGTCGGCGGACACAAGGCCCACGAGCTGCTCCACACCCACTACCACTCGCGACGCCGGCTTGGAGACACCGGCATCCCGCTGATCACCGGCACGGCGGCCGACAAGCTCAAGATCACGGTCTGCGTCGGCACGAGCTGCTACGTGAAGGGCTCGCAGACGCTCCTGCAGAAGCTGGTGAAGCATCTCGAGGAGCAGGGTCTCACCTCTGCCGTCGACGTTCAGGCCTCGTTCTGCCACGAACGGTGTGACCGTGGCCCGACCGTCGTGATCGGCGATCGGGTGATCGAGAAGTGCACCCTCGAAACCGCCATCCAGACGGTCACGAAGATGCTCTCCCGCTGATGATGCTCCCGCCGCCGGTGTGGGTCTCCCGCACCGGCGGCGCCTTTTCCGCAAGGCGCGGCTCCCATTGCCGCTCCTGATTCGGTGTGCTATGGTGACGAGGCCTGACGCTCTCGTTGCATGTCCCATTTTTCTTACGAGCAGGAGTCGAAGGTGACCGCTGAACCTCAGAACCATTTCGTCATCCTCACTCCCGTCTTCAACGACTGGAACGCCGCGGGCATCCTCCTGACACGCATCGACCAGGTGCTTAGCCAGCACGGCCTGTCGGCATCCGTTCTGCTGATCGATGACGGCTCCTCCAGTCCCACCCGGAACCTGAACGTTCCCGAGACCTTCACGGCGATCGAACGCATCGACATTCTCCCCCTGAGGCGTAATCTCGGCCACCAGCGGGCCATCTGCATCGGCCTGTGCCATCTGGAATCCCAGGGCCTCGGGCTTCCTCTCCTGGTGATGGACGCGGACGGGGAAGACGCCCCCGAGGATATTCCCCGCCTGTGGGAGACATTCCGGAAGGACGAGGGCCGGAGCGTGGTGTTCGCCGCCCGGGCGCGTCGTTCCGAAGGCCCGCTGTTTTGTATCGGCTACTATCTATATCAAGTGTTATATTATACTCTGACGGGCAGCAGCGTGGATGTGGGGAATTTCAGCCTCATTCCCGCCCCACTCGTCTCGCGGCTCGTCACATCCTCGGATCTCTGGAGCCATTATGCCGCCGCGGTGTTCCACTGCCGCGTCCCGTGGGTTTCGATTCCGACGGCCCGGGCCCACCGTCTGGATGGAGGTTCGCACATGAATCTCGTGTCTCTCATCGTCCACGGGCTTTCGTCGATCTCGGTGTTCAGCGACCAGGTGGGTGCCCGCCTCCTCCTCGTCTGCTTCACGTTGGGCTGCTTCGCGATCCTCGGCATCATCGCCGTCTTCTGCGTGAAACTGTTCACCTCTCTCGCGATTCCGGGCTGGGCCACGATGAGCACGGGCATTCTCGGGCTGATACTGCTTCAGGCAGGCATTCTCGCGACATTCTTCATTTTCCTGATCCTCAACGGCCGCAACCGCGCCGATTTCATCCCCTGCCGGGATTTCAGGTATTTTCTCGACCGATGCGAACCCTGGTATCCCCGCCGTTCTCCCGACCAGCCATCCTCCCGGTGAGCACAACCACCTATCAGGGAACCGAGCTCGACCTGTTCGCCACGGCGCGGGTGTGGAAAGAGTATCTGGCGAGCCATCTCGCGCCCTTTCTCGGAAGTCAGGTTCTCGAAGTGGGCGCCGGCATCGGCGGAACGACGCGCGCGCTTCTTCCCTTCTCCAACGGCAGCTGGACCTGCCTGGAGCCGGATCCCGCCCAGGCGGAACGGATCGCGGCATCGATCCGCGCCGGTTCCCTTCCGTCGCGATGCACGGTGATAACCGGAACGCTGGGCGATCTTCCGGCCACCGCCTCGTTCGATACCATTCTCTATATCGATGTTCTCGAGCACCTCTCCGATGACCGGGAGGAACTCGCCCACGCCGCACGGAGGCTTGCACCGGGCGGCTGCCTGGTGGTGCTCGCACCGGCTCATCAGAAGCTGTTTACGCCGTTCGACGCTGCGATCGGCCACAAGCGCCGGTACGGACGGCGGAGCCTCGAATGTCTTTCCCCCCCCGGCCTCGAACTCGTCCGTTCCCTCTATCTCGACAGCGTCGGTCTTCTCGCCTCGGCCTGCAATCATTTCCTTCTCGGAAGCTCGATGCCGACCCCGCTGCAGATCGCGTTCTGGGATGGAATCCTCGTCCGCTGCTCGAAACTCCTGGACCCTCTCACCGGCTTCAGGCTTGGAAAATCCCTTTTGACGATCTGGCGCAAATCTCATCGGGACAGGTGAACCGGCATGGAAGAACACCCCACCCTACCCGCCAGCCCCTCCGGAACGGTCTGGATCGTTCTCGCCAGTTTGGCGCTTCTGTGCGTGATGGCCATCCCTCTGGTCCACGGCGAGATCCCGTCACGGGACGATCTCGGGGCGCTCCACTACCCCCTGCGGGTGTTCTACGGGGAGTGTCTGGCCCGCGGCCTCCCGTTCGACTGGATGCCCACCCTGTTCGGCGGCTGCTTCATCACCGGGGAGGGGGAACTGGGGGCGTATCACCCCTTTCATCTACTGATCTACCGCCTGTTTTCGCCCGCAACCGCTTTCCAGATCGAGCTCCTCGCGGGTTACCCCTTTCTTCTCGCCGGCATGGTTCTGTTTCTGAGGCCCCTCGTGAAGCGGAGCGATGCCGCCTGGTTCGGCGCCCTGGCCTTCACGTTCTCGGCGTTCACGATGCTGCACTTCGTTCATCCCCACCTCGTGGCCGTGACGGCGCACATCCCCTGGCTGCTGGCGGCGATACGGGCCATCGGCACGCGCACCGGCCCATCGAGGCTCGTTCCGGAAGCGGGATTGGCGCTGCTCACGGCGTCCCAACTCCTTCTGGGCCATCCGCCGACGGTCTGGCTCTCTCTGCTCGCGGAAGGCGCCTGGGCCGTATTTATATATCGTTTAGAATATAATAAACATCTCCGGTTTCTGATGCTGAAAGCCGTTGGTCTGCTGATCGGCTCCCTGCAGCTTCTCCCCACCTGGGACGTGCTGCAGGAGTCGGGCCGAAACCAGCCCACGACGGAGTTCCTGATGAGCGGCTCCTGGCACCCGATCAACCTCTTTCAGCTCGTGGCCCCCTATCTCGTGCCCAATCGCGTTCTCGGCTATGAGCCGCACGAATTTGCGCTCTATGTCGGCGCCGTTCCCCTCGTTCTGGGCACCTGGTATATCCTGACGCATCTGCGGCGCACCGGCCCCGCAGATGGCGACACCATGTCGCCAGCATCTGCCGGGCCAGGCCTGCTCCCGTTTCTGGCCACCGCCCTGCTCGTTTCGCTGATCCTGGCCTGCGGCAGCTATGGCGGCCTTGCGCTTCTGCAGACCTGGGTGCCGCTCGTGGGAAAGTTCCGGGTTCCGGCACGAGCCCTCCTCCTGGTGCATCTGGCCTGGGCCGTCATTGCCGCCCAGGCCTGGTCAGCTCTTACCAGCAGCGACGGAGAGAGCAAAGCCAGATCGCTGAGACGCGTGACCTGGCTCCTGACGGGCTTCAGCATCGCAACGACGGCCGGACTCCCCTTCGTTCTCGGCACCGCCGTTCCGACCGCCTCCCTGGCCGGCGCTGCCGCGGGGCCGTTTCTGATCGCCGCCGCCGGCCTGATCTGCCAGGGCATTGCCCGCGGAGCGAGCTGGGCGGTTCCGGTCGCGATCCTGTTCACCGCCCTCGATCTTGGGTGTTACGGCATCTCCTACGCCGTCTTTTCTCCCGAGCCCCCGGCCATCCAGCGTCTGCTGGCTAATGTCCCCGCACACGCAGCCGGCGAACGACTGGCGGCAATTCCCCGGACCTTCGGCAACACCGGTCGCTCCGGTGTGGGAAACCGGTTTCTCCTGCGAGGCTTCTCCCAGATCGACGGCTATCTCGCCCTGGAACCCCGGAACCGGCTGTTCGGAACCGCCGCTTCCCTACCTGCCCTGCGCGTGGCGGGGGTCCGGTGGATTCCGGCCCTTGCAAGTCCCCCGCAGGCGCTCGGCCTGGCCGCCCACGCCCCAGGCTGGTGGGAGGTTCCCGCTCCGCTCCTCCGGCTGAGACTCGTTTCGAACGCCGTCTCCAGCCTGCACCCCGATCAGGACATCGGTTCTATCGATATCGAAACGACGGCCCTGACCGACACGCCCGTTGCCCTCGAACCGGGCGTACCCGGTGTCGCGACCATCCTTGCCGAGTCGCCCGGCAGGCTTCTCGTCCGGACGACCGCTCCGGCCACCCGGCTTGCCGTTCTCGCCGACCGCCATCATCCGGGCTGGAAGGTTTTCCAGGAGGAACAGGCGGTTCCATCCTGCCGTGTCAACGGGGACTTCCTGGGTTGGCAGGTTCCGGCCGGCACGCACACGTTTCGCCTGGAGTTCCGGCCGGCCAGCCTCACCTGTGGATGGATCGGAAGCCTTCTCGGCCTGGTTCTCCTGCTGCTGTATGGCCTGACCGTGATCATCCGGCGGCCCGAATGCCCTTCTCCGGTTCCGAACCGTGTCTGATACAATCGAAGGATGACGAGTATGAGCAAAGACCAATCGCCCTCTCCCGGTCAGGTGGTGTTCACGAACAAGGCGCGATGCCGCGACTGCTACCGGTGCCTGCGGGTCTGCCCCGTCAAGGCGATCCGGATGGAAAACGGCCAGGCCTCGGTCGTCGCCGAGCGGTGCATCGCCTGCGGCACCTGCATCCGCGAATGCCCCCAGCACGCGAAGACCTACCGGTCCGACTTGGAACGGGCGGTCCGGCTCGTGCGCGAGTCCAAGAACGTCGCGGTCAGCCTCGCCCCCTCGTTCGTCGCCCTGTATGCCCCCTGGGAGCAGAAGCGCATCCCGTCTGCGTTGCGCGCTCTGGGCTTCACCCACGTTTCGGAAACCTCGATTGGGGCATATCCGACGGCCCAGGCCACTGCCGCCATTGCCGCCCGGGAACCGGACAGACCGCATCTCTGCACGGCCTGTCCCGCCTTCGTCACCTATATCGAGAAGTATAGACCCGAGCTGGTCGCCGCCCTGACCCCGGTCAGCTCCCCCATGGTCGCGCATGCACGACTTCTCCGGAAGAAGCTGGGTGCCACGGCGAAGGTCGTGTTCATCGGGCCGTGCGTCGCGAAGAAAGCCGAGGCCGACCGACCCGAGCTGGCCGGCCTGATCGACTGCGTGCTCACGTTCGAGGAGCTCCAGGAGTGGTTCGACCGGGATGGAATCAAGCTTGACCGTCTCGAGGAGAGCCGCTTCGACGAGGAGCCGGCGGGCGACGCCCGGTTCTTCCCGCTGCCCGGCGGCCTCACCCGGACCGCCGCTCTCGGAGCCGACGCCCTCGTCGCGGATATCGTGGCCGTCAGCGGTTTTGAGGATGTGCGTCGGCTGCTCGACGGCATCACGAAGACGACCGGGCCCCGGCTCGTCGAGCCGCTGTTCTGCAACCAGGGCTGCGTGAACGGCCCCGCCATGCCGGCGACCCGGCCACTGCTCTCGCGGCGTGACGGAGTGCTGAGCTACGCGACGGCGGTTCCCGGAACGCTTCCGGGCGCCCGCGAAGCCGATTCCGACACATCCGCCCGGTTCACTCCGGATAATAAAGACACAGATATTGAAATCACCGAGGAGAAGATCCGCAAGGTGCTCGAGGCGACGGGCAAGGCTGCCCCCGAGGATCAGCTCAACTGCGGCGCCTGCGGATACCCGTCGTGCCGCGACAAGGCGATCGCCGTCATCCGCGGCATGGCCGAGGCCGAGATGTGCATTCCCTGGATGCGGCGGCTGGCCGAACAGCGCACCGACCGGATCATCGAGACCAGCCCGAACGGGATCGTCATCTGCGACGAGCAGCTGCGCATCATCAGCATGAACCCGACGTTCCGCCGGTTCTTCACCTGTTCTGAAGCGGCGCTCGGCAAGCACATCTCGTATCTGATCGATCCCGAGCCATTCGAGAAGGTGCTGACCGGTGCCGAGCCGCTCGTCGAGATGACGGTGCGGCATGACCGCTACAACCTCGTCACGCACGAGATCGTCTATCCGCTGCGCGACGAGAAGCAGCTGGTCGGCATCTTCGTGAACATCACGATGGCCCAGAAAAGCCGCGAGCAGCTCGAGGATCTCCGGCTCCAGACGGTCACGCAGGCCCGCGAGCTGCTCACGCACCAGGTCGCGATGGCCCAGCAGATGGCCAAGCTGCTCGGGGAGAGCAGCGCACGCGGCGAGCAGCTGGTCGAGAACCTGCTCAAGCTCGTCACCGACGCCCCCGCCCCGAAGGACGTCGACGAAAACGGCCTGCCCCGCCGCCGCACCACCCCATGGGATATCTTCACGTCGAAGTAGACGCCGCCAGCTCGGCAAAAAAGAACGCCGCAGCCTGCGGGGATGTCTGGACCGTCGAACGGACCCCCGAGGCCACGACGATCCTGCTTTCCGACGGCCTCGGCTCGGGGGTGAAAGCCTCGGTCGCGGCCCAGATGGCTGTCTCCCGGATGATCGAGCTGCTCCATCGCGGCTTTTCCGTGCGGCAGGCCTTTTCCCGGGTTGTCCACACGATGCACGAGGCCCGCGGCACCGACCTGCCCTACGCCGTCCTCAGCGTCATCCGGCTGCTCAACACGGGTGAGGCGACGGTTCTGGTCTACGAGATGCCCACCCCGCTCTACGTGTCCCGCAACACCGTGCTTCCGGTCCAGATGCGCACGATCACGCTCGAAACCGAGCTCGTCGGTGAGGCGAGCCTGTTCCTCGAGCCCGGCGAGGGGATCCTGCTGATGAGCGACGGGATCACCCAGGCCGGCCTGGGGAAGCGTCTCAAACTGGGCTGGATGACCGAAGGCGTCCGAAGGTTTCTCGAGGACTGTCGCTCCGACAGCCATCCGATGGATGACATCGCCCGCCTCGTCCACGACCAGGCCCGCATCTACTGGGAAGGCCCCTATGGAGACGACTGCACGACGGTTTTCGCGCGGGTTCGCTCTGGTATCGTTCTCAATATATTCACCGGCCCGCCCTGCATCAGGAACCTCGACGGGGAGATCGCCGGCCGGTTCATGCAGATGCCCGGGCGGCACGTCGTCTGCGGCGCCACGACGGCCCAGATCGTCGCCCGGCGGCTCGGCCGGCCGCTCGAGATGGAGCGGAACCAACAGAGCCTGATTGCCCCGCCCGCCTACCGCATCGAGGGTGTCGATCTCGTCACCGAAGGCGCCGTCACACTGAACCAGGTGTTCAACATCCTCGACGCCGACCCGTCGGAATACGAGCCCGACACCGGGGTCACCCAGTTGTGCCAGGCCCTGCGCGAGGCCGACCGCATCAACTTCCTGATCGGCCGAGCCGCCAACGACGGCCACGCCGACATCGCGTTCCGCCAGCGCGGCATCATGGCCCGCACCGCCATCGTGCCCCTGCTCATCGACCGTCTCAGGGCCGCCGGGAAACTCGTCGTCCCGGAATGGGTCTGACCGCCGAGGAGGAGCCCGCAGAGGTCATTCGTCGGAAAACCGGCTCCAGAAAGCGGACAATGACCGTTCCAGCGCGGCCGCCGACCGGACGGTCTCGGCCTGCGACCACTCAGCCGGGAACAGGCTCCGATAGCCCTGCCGCAGGAACCGTTCATCCACCAGCAGCACGACGCCGCGGTCCCGCTCGGTCCGAATGACGCGGCCGGCGGCCTGCATGACGCGGTTCATGCCCGGGTATCGGTAGGCGAACTCGAATCCGGTCCCCGCTTTGCGCTCGAAAAAACCGCGGATCAGATCGCGCTCGAGGCAGATCTGGGGCAGGCCGACCCCGACGATGACCGAGCCGATCAGCCGTTCCCCCCGCAGGTCGATGCCTTCACCGAAGATGCCGCCCATGACCGCGAACCCGACGAGCGTCCCGGAAGCATCGGCGGAAAACGCCTTCAGAAAAGCATCGCGCGCCTCTTCGGCCATGCCCGAAGACTGTTCCAGAATACGGATTTCCGGGTATTTTTCGGCAAACATCTCGCGGACGGCGGTCATATATTTATATGATGGAAAATAGACCATGTAATTTCCTCGTCGGCACGAAACCGTCACCCGGATGATGTCCGCAAGGGCCTCGAAGCTTTGTTCCCGCACCCGGAACTCGGTCCGGATCTGGGGCAGCACCTTCAGCCCGAGGCGGGCGGGATCGAACGGGGAGGAAAGGCGCAGGGTGCGATCCGGCGTGGCTCCGCCCTTCCTGCCGCCCAGGATCTCGAAAAAGTAGTTCATGGGGAGCAGCGTGGCCGAGAAAAAAACCGTGCTGCGGGCGCGCTTCAGGGCCTCGGCAAGCAGATCCGACGGGTCGAGGCAGAACAGCTTGATTCGCACATCCCGGCCCTCGGTCTCGGTATAGCAGACGAAATATTCATCAAACGACTCGGCGACCCGCACAAACGCCGTGGCCCGGAAGAACACTTCCAGGAGGGCGGCGCGGGCCTCCGAGAAGTCCGGCTGGACGGCGCCATCCAACCGTGACATGCCGCGGGCGGGGTCGGTCCGGGCAAGAACGGCCTCGGCGCCCTTCAGAAAACGCCGCAACGCCTGGACCAGCTCCTCCGGGATTTCATTGCAGACCAGCGCCGGGTGGCCTTCCGTCGACGCCCCCTCCCCGATCTGCCGGGAGGCACGGGTGAAATGCGGCGTGATCTTTGCCAGCGCCCCTGAAACAGCCGGGAACGCCGTTTTGACAGTCTTCTTCAGATCGGCAAACCAGCTTTTGCGCAGCTCGGCCGAGAACATCTCGCGGGCGCGGTCGGGAAGATTGTGGGCCTCGTCGACGAGGAAGGCATACTCGTCCTGGGGCGGATCGAAGAACCGGCGCAGATACACGCGGGGGTCGAAGGCGTAGTTGAAATCGCCGATGACGACATCCGACCAGAGCGAGAGAAACAGCGAGAACTCGAACGGGCAGACCCGGTGGCTCCGCGCGACCTCCTCCACCGTCGGCCGGTCGAAGGCATCCCGCGCAAAAATTGCCCCCAGGGCGTCCTTCACGCGATCGAAATATCCGCGGGCATATTCACAGGCTTCGGGCCGGCAGTCAGGGGTTTCGAGAAAGCAGATCTTCTCCTTCGCCGTGAGCGTCAGCACCTTGCACCGCAGGCCGTTTCCCGCAAGCGTTTTCAGCGTATCCTCGGCGACGCCTCGTCCGACCGTCTTGGCCGTGAGGTAGAAGATCTTCGCGACGAGACCGCCTCCCAGCGCCTTCAGCGCCGGAAACAGCGTCGCGACCGTCTTCCCAATTCCCGTCGGGGCCTGGGCAAACAGGTTCACCCCATCGGCGATCGCACGGTACACGCCGACCGCGAACGCCCGCTGGCCGGCGCGGTATCCCCTGAAGGGAAACGCGAGGCCCGCGATCGAGGCGTCACGAACCGCCCGCCATTCCTTCATCGTGCGCGCCCATGCCAGATACCGGGAAACCAGATCGTCGAAGAATCCCTCCAGCTCGCCGATCCCGTATTCCTGCCGCAGCTCAAGCGTCTCGAGCGTGTCGAGCTGGAGGTAGGTCATCTGGACGCCGATGCGTGCCAGACCGTTCTGGCGCGCGAAGATGCAGGCATACGCCTTTGCCTGGCCCCAGTGGAGCGGCTGACTGGCGATCGTGATCTCTTCGAGGGGAATGGTCGTGGTCTTGATCTCGTCGAGAAAAACCGGATCAGCCCCACGCCACACGCCATCGATCCGGCCCTTGATCTCGAGTTCGACCTCCGACGTGGCGACCCGGAACGAAACCGCGATCTCCGCCTCGTAATCCGCCGGCCGGCTTTTCTGGATCCGCTGGTGACCGCGCGTCCCCGCCAGTGCGCGGTCCGCCCCGACGAATGATCCGCCGCCCAGATCCCCCGTCTGAAGGACGAACTCGACCAGATTCCGCACCGACACCTTCACAAGCTCCGCCCCACCCGCTCCGGGGGGCGAGACAGACAGACCGGCAGCCTTCATGGAACGTGTCTCCAGCGATTTCGGAAATGCGGCATTCTAGCACGTTTTGCGGGTGATACCGGGCATCTTGCAAACGCACCCGGCGTGCGGTACACTTCGGCCGCATCAATTCTGCGTTCAATGCTGATCAACACGAGGTAGAGGCCAACATGCACACGTATCGTTCACACACCTGCGGCGAGCTTCGAGACACGCACATCGGACAGCAGGTCCGGCTTTCGGGCTGGATCCAGCGCAAGCGCGACCTCGGCGGCATGCTGTTTGCCGATCTGCGCGACAATTATGGCCTCACCCAGATCGTGGCCCAGCCCGGCACGCCAGTGCATGCCGAACTGGATGCGGCCCGCGTCGAGTCGGTCATCACGGTTGACGGCACGGTCCGCACGCGCGGCGAGGGCAACATCAATACCCGCATGCCGACCGGCGCGATCGAGGTCGAGATCGCAAAGATCACGATGCAGGGCCCGGCCGAGGTGCTTCCTTTTCCGATCGTCGACGACACGACGGCCCCCGAGACGACCCGCCTTTCCTACCGGTTTCTCGACCTGCGCCGCAACAAGCTCCACCAGAACATCCTGCTGCGCTCGAAGGTCATCTCCAGCATTCGTCGCCGCATGACTGAGCTGGGTTTCAACGAGTTCCAGACGCCGATTCTCACCAGCAGTTCACCGGAAGGCGCCCGCGACTACCTCGTCCCCAGCCGATTATATCCGGGCAAATTTTATGCTCTGCCCCAGGCGCCGCAGCAGTTCAAGCAGCTCCTGATGGTCAGCGGCTTCGACCGCTACTTCCAGATCGCTCCCTGCTTCCGCGACGAGGACGCCCGCGCCGACCGTTCGCCCGGCGAGTTCTACCAGCTCGACGTCGAGATGTCGTTCGTCACGCAGGATGACGTGTTCGACGCCGTCGGCAAGGTCATCCACGGCGTGTTCACCGAGTTCTCCGACTGGCAGTCGACGCCCCTGCCTTTCCCGCGCATCCCGTATGCCGAGGCCATGCGCACGTATGGCAGCGACAAGCCCGACCTGCGGTTCGGGCTGAAGATCCAGGATGTGTCCGACATCTTCGCGACGTCGGGCTTCAAGGCGTTCGAGTCGGTCGTGGCCGGGAACGGCGCCGTGCGCGCAATCTGCGTGCCGGGTATTGCCGACAAGTCGCGCAAATTCTTCGACGATCTCGAGGCGCTCGCGAAGGAGGCTGGAGCCAAGGGCCTCGCCACACTGCATTACACCGCCGGCGGCGAGATCAAGGGCACGCTGTCCAAACCGCTCACGGACGGCGTCAAGCAGGCGCTGCGCGAGCGCATGGCCGTGGAAGCCGGCTCGTCGCTGCTATTCGTGGCCGACCAGCCGACCGCTGCTTCGGTCGTGCTCGGCAAGATCCGCACGAAGCTCGCCGACCTGCTCGATCTGCGCCGCAAGAACTGCTACGAGTTCTGCTGGATCACCGACTTTCCGATGTTCGAGCGCGATCCCGAGACGAACGAGATCATCTTCAGCCACAACCCCTTCTCGATGCCCCAGGGCGGCCTCGAGGCGCTAATGACAAAAGACCCGCTGACGATCAATGCATATCAATATGATATCGTGTGCAACGGCGTCGAGCTGTCGAGCGGCGCGATCCGCAACCACCGGCCCGACATCATGTACAAGGCGTTCGAGATCGCCGGCTACACGAAGGAGCAGGTCGACGCCAAGTTCGGCGGCATGATCCGGGCCTTCACCTACGGTGCCCCGCCCCACGGCGGCATCGCGCCCGGCATCGACCGAATCGTCATGCTGCTCGCCAATGAGCCGAACATCCGCGAGGTCATCTCCTTCCCGATGAACCAGAATGCGTTGGACCTGCTGATGGGTGCCCCCTGCGAGGCCACCGAGAAGCAGCTCCGCGAGCTCCATCTCACGATCAACTATCCCGAGAAATCCGACAAATCCTGATGTCAAACGCCTCTTCGAACCTCGATGAACCGGAATCCTGCGGGATTCCGGTTTTTCATGTCCGGCCGGATTTCCATCGGAAATGGTATACTGGCTTCAGAGAATTGTCCCCAACAGGAGGAGAAGCCCATGACCAACCGCTGGTGGAAATCCGCACAGATCGCCGTTCTCAGCGCCATGATCCTGCTGCCGCAAGCCACCCTGTCCGCGAAGCCGGGCCACGGGAGAAACAACAAGGCCGAAAAACAGGCGAAGCACGAAATGAAGCAGGAGCAGAAAGCCGCCTCCTACGAGTTCGACCGGTACAAAAATATGAATGTATATTATAACCGGACGACCGCGACCTACTACTGGATCGACTCGGGTCGCTGGTATGAGGGCCGGTCGCTGCCAGGCCACATCACGGTTGGCGGCGAGTGCGAGCGTTTCCGGATCGGCGCCCCGACGCCGTATGAGTATCACCGGATGAACTACGAACGATTGCCCTACGCCTACGGAAAAAAGAATTTCGGAAAGCGCCGCGGGCCGCCGGATCATGCGCCGGCATGGGGCCACCGCCGCAAATTCGGGTATGTGTATTATCCCGACCGCGACATCTATTACGACCCCTATGAAAAGCAGTATGCCTGGATCGAAGCCGGCAAGATGAAGATCGGTTACGAGCTTCCCGACTGGATCAAGGTCGATCCTTACGGCGGCGTCCACGTCGAACTCGAACGTGCCGTCAAGCTCGAGGATTTCAAGAAGATCTTCCGCTGACCCCCTCCGCCCGCGCATCGCTCTTCCCTGAACCCCGGAAGAACGCTCCTCCGATGACGCAGATGGCACAGACGCCGGTTCAAAACAACGTTCCGTTCCGGCCCGCTGTGTTTCTGCGTCTCACATGCTGTGAAATCAACGCACCACAGAGGCGCAGAGACACCGAGAAGAAGCGTCTCTGAACCTCTGTGTCTTTGTGTCTTCGTGGTGCATGTCTCATTGAACCGGCATTCACGGAGCGTCAGGATTCGGAGTCGGATTGTTCCCGCCACTCGACGAGGCCGAGGTCGCGGACGAAAATGGCATACAGGGTCGGAACCAGCAGCAGCGTGACCAGCGTGGCGACCGCCAGCCCGCCGATCTGCGCGTAGCACAGGGGCTCCCAGAGAGGCCCCCCATGCCGTGCGAGCGGCAGCAGGGCAATCAGGGTCGCCGCGACCGTGATCATGACGGGCCGCAGCCGCATGATGCCGGCGTCGAGCAGCGCATCCTCGAGCGAGGCCCCGCGCTCCCGTTCCTCTTCGATGAAGTCGAACAGCACGATGATATGGCTGACGATGACACCGATCAGGCTTGCCACGCCAAGAAAGGCCATGAATCCAAAAGGCGCATCCTCGAGATACAGAACCAGAATGGCGCCCAGCATCCCGAAGGGGATCGCCCCGAAGACGATGAGCGGCTTCAGCGCATGGGAAAACTGGAAGACGAGCGCCAGATAGATCATGCAAACCGAGATGCCGAGCACCATGACCAGCTCCCGGAACCCTTTTTCCTGCTTTTCCTGCTCCCCCGCGATCTCCAGCCGATACCCCAAGGGCAGGGAGGCGGCGAACGAGGCCAGTCCGGGGCGGAGCCAGGAAACCACCTGCGACGGAAGATGGCCCTCGACGGGGAAGCACGAGACGGTCATGCATCTGAACTGGTTCCGTCGCTGGATCTTCTCGGGTTTCAGCTGGTATTCGAGATCGGCGACCTGGCCCAGGGGCTGGCGCCGGTTCGAAAGCAGCGAGAAGACATACAGATTCTCTAGATCCGAGAGATGCGACCGATTTTCCATTGAGGAACGTGCAATGACGGGAATCTCACGATCACCTTCGCGATACTTCGTCAGGGGGAAGCCGTTGACGGCGATCGCGGCGGCGGAGGTCACATCAAGATGCGTGATACCGGACAGGTTGGCCCGGTCGTCGAGCGTCCGGAGCGAGAGGGTCAGGTTCGGCGTTCCCCAGCTGCTACGGACGCGATCCGAGAACGGACAGGCCTCAAGCAGTCTCTCGAGTCGTGCCGCGAGTCTCCTCAGCTCCTCGAGGTCCTGACCGAAGATCCGGAGCGACACCGGCACGCCGACGGGCTCCCCCGTCTCCAGTTGTCGGACATCACACCGGGCTCCCGCAACCCGTGTCGAAAGCGCCTCCTGCAGGCGGGGCACGAGGAACCGCGTGGCATGTTTGTCGGTAACCTCGACGAGAATCTGGGCGTAGTTGAGCTGCTGGAGCTCGGGAGAAACGGAGAACCAGAACCGCGGCCCGCCCCCCCCGACGAAGGTGGTCAGATTCGCCAGCACCTCCCCCGATGGCCCCGCCATTCCGGGATGCGCCCTCCCCCACTCCTCCGCCGTTTCCCGGATGACCTGCTCGGCTTTTGCCGCTATCTCATCCGTCGCGGAAAGCGGGGCATCATCCGGCAGCCAGACATCAACATAACTCAGATACGAAAGATCTTTCGGGAAGAACTGCCGCGGAAGCCTGGAAAACGCCAGCAGCCCAGGAACAAGCAGGCAGAGTGCGGCGCACAGCACGGTTTTCCGCCAAGTGACCGCCCCCGTCATGAGCCGGCCGTAAGCCGCATACAGCCGTGACTTGCGCAGTTCCGCGACCGAGGGTTCGGGAACGGGACGCAGCAGATACCGGCTCACCAGCGGAACAAACGTCAAAGATACAATATTTGCAGATATAAGTGAACAGGTGATGACCACCGGCAGGCTGTACAGAAAGCGGCCGACGTTTCCCGTCAGCATCAGGAAGGGGAGATACGCCACGATATTCGTGAGGGTCGCGAAGAACAGCGCCCGGTTGAGCCGGGATGGCCCCAGCCAGCAAGCCTGGGCGGATGGCACGCCGCTTCCCAGTAGTCTCTTGATCGCATCCCCGGCGACGACCGGCACATCGACCAGCAGTCCGAGGGCGATGATCAATGAGGCGATCGACACCTGCTGCAGATCGATCTTCAGGAGGTGCATCATGCCGAAGGTCATCGCCAGAGTGAACGGGATGGAGGCCGCGAGGAGAAGCGCGGTCCGACCGTCCCAGAAGCCGATCCAAGAGATCAGCACCACGAGAATGACGGCTTCGATCAGACTTTTCAGGAAGAGATGGATGTTCTCGCGCACCTGGACCGGCTGATCCGAGGTGCGTTCGAGGATCAGCTCGGACGGAAGCTGCTGCCGCACGGTCTCGAGCACGCGGTCGACCTCGGCCCCAAACCGGCCGATTTTTTCGCCCGGCCGCATCTGCACTGCGATCGTGACGGCGGGCAGGCGCTTCCAGACACCATCGGCACCGGGTTTCGACAGGTGGTTCAGAAACCTTGGCGGATCCTGATATCCGCGGAACTGCTCGAACAGATCGCGCAGATAGAGCGGAGTTCCGGAGCTGCCAACCGACAGAAGCACGTTTCCGAGCTCTTCCGGCGACTGGAACGCCCCGGTTCCCTCGATCATCAGGTTTCGGTCGGCGATGTTCAGCATGCCGCCCGGCTGGAGCCGGTTACGGGCCTCGAGCAGCGGCGGCAGATCGGCAGGCGCGAGGCCGTGGGCGGCGAGGCGCTCCTGCTTGAAAATCAGATAGATCGCCTCCTGAAGGAGGCCGACACGGTTGACCTTCGACACCTGCGGCAGGGTCTTGAGGGACTTTTCGATCAGCTCGCTCATTTTATCGAGCTGTCTATAGGAAAACTTCGGCCCCGCGACGGCAGCCAGGGCATCCCGGGTCATGTCGGGATCACGCACGAGAAAGGGTTCCCAAGCCTCGAGGGAAAGTTCGGGCCATTGCAGGTCGTTCTTCAGGAAGGTCCGGATCAGGCGGCCGAGCTCGCCGTCCGTGAGTGGACTGGCAAAGTCGGCCCCGACCATGCCCGCCGTCTCAAACGTGCGGATACCGGTTGCATGAGCCTTCTCCCCGAGAAACCGGGCGAACATCTGGACAGGACGGGCCAGAAAATCCCGGACGGGAAAATGCGGCAGGCAGAGGACGGCGGTTATTCTCGCGGTGGAAGAAGCACCGGCACGGCAGGCCAGGATCTCATCCCGGAGGAACCGGGCGCGCACTTCGATCTCTTTCCCGTCGACGAGCGGGCTCGCCACGGTCAGCATCAGCGCCGAGGTGTCGCCGAAATCCTTGATGAACCGGATCGGTCCGGCCCCGGCCGGCAGGGCCAGCGCGTCCAGCTTGAGCGCGATGTCGTCGAATTCCTTCCCTGTCTCGGCAAGCCGCTTGTCGAGAGTCACGAACACGATCGAAACGTTCGTGCGGGACGTCGACTCGATGGTTTCAACCCAGGCATTCTCTGCGACTTTCGTCTCAATGCGCCGGGTCACAAGCTGTTCAATCTTCTCGGCCGATGCCCCAGGCCAGGTGGTGATCGCGACGGCGAGATGAACCGGGATCTCGGGGTCCTTCCGCTGGGGCATTCCGGCGTAGCCATACGCGCCCCAGAGCAGAACGGCGATCAGCAGGACCCATGCGACCTGGCGGGACCGGACGAAAAATCGGGGAAGCGCTGTCCAGAGCGAGGTTTCTTCCTGTGGCGAGGCGTGGAGCGATGTCGTCATGGCCCATCCTCACCGCAGCTCGTCGACGACGTGCACCTGGTCGCCATCCTCGAGAAACGCAGCCCCGGAGATGACAATCTTCTCGCCGGGGAGAACGCCCGAGGCAACGGAGATGAGGTTTCCCACGGGGCGGCCGAGCACCACGTCCCTGCGGCGCACGACACTCTTCCCTTCCGCATCGGTCACCTGGAAAACAGCGAACGTTTTTTCGCCGGCAGAGCCCGGAACGATGGCTTCGAGCGGGATCAGCCCCGTTCCCTCCTCCCTGTCCCGCCTGAGCTCGACCTGAACGATCATTCCAGGCTTCAGACTCGCATCGGTGTTGGAAACCGTCACTTCGACGTCGAAGAGGCGGGTTTTCGGATCGGCACTCAGAGCGAGTTTCGTCACCGTCCCGCGCACCCGGTGATCCGGCCGGAAATCGAGCGTGGCCTCGATCTCCATGCCCACAGCAACCCGCTCCAGGAGACGATCGGGAATGGAAAAACGGAATTTCACCGGATCCATCTGCGCCACGACGAACCCCACGGTGCCGGGGCCAACGAGGCTGCCCGACTCGATGTTCCGGGTGAGAACGAACCCATCGAGCGGCGAATGCACCGCAGTGTCGCTGGTCACCGACTCGACTTCCCGCACAACCCCCTCGGCCGCCTGAATCCTGGCCTGAACGGCAGCGACGGATGCGCGGGCCGCTGCAAACGCCTCGTCTGCGTTGCGGCTGCGCGTTCGGGCGGTATCGAACTCGACGCGGGTGATACTGTCGGCCGCAAACAGTCGTTCAGCCCGGAGATACTCGTCCCTAGCCTGACGTGCCGTGTTGTCGGCGGCGGCTGCCTGGGCCTGAGCCGCAAGCAGTCCCGAGCGCGCCTCGAGAGCCCCGGCTTTCGCCTGGGAAATGCGCGAGCGGTATTCCCGGTCCTCGACCTGCGCGAGAAATGCCCCGGACGCGATGCGATCGCCGGTCTGAAGGAATCGCGCCACGCCCGACGGCTCGGTGATCCGCGCAATCTCCTTCACGTAGCCGCCCGTCCGGAACGCGACCGGCACGACGACTCCCGGCTCGATGATGCCGGAGTATCGGAGAGCAACCGCCTGTTCCTGATCCGAAACCGTTCCAACGGTCACTGGAATGGGGCGTTTCAGAGGCGGCTGCGGCTCTTCCCGACACCCGGCGAGAGGCATGAGCGAGACCGCGAGAAGAAGCGGAAGGAATCGGGGGATGTTCGGATTCATCGAAGTTCTCCAAGGGCCCGGTCGAGCTCTGCCCGGGCAATCCAGGCATCGAGACAGGCCTGGTGCTGCAGAAAGCGGGCTTCGGCAAGCTCCGCCTCGGCTTCGAGCAGCTCCCTGGGCAGGATGGCCTTCTCGACGAGCCGGTTGCGGAACACCCGCGCCTGCTCTTCGGCCCAGTCACTTTTCGCCCGTGCGGCCGCAAAGCGTGCATCTGCCTCCTGAAGCTGGCGCCGGGCAGCATGGATCGCCTCACGCACGGCACGGCCGGTTTCCTCAAGCGCGATTCCGGCCTGGAGGCAGGCGAGTTGTTTCTCCTTTAGCTCATGGCGGCGCTTTCCCCAGTCGAAGGGGTCCCAGGACACGAGCAGCCCCATCGCGGAAACATGCTTCGGCAGATACTCGGCAGTGCGATGGCCCTGGAGCCGGTCGGCGGTCAGGGCCACGCTGGGCCGGAATTCCCCTTTTGCCAGCTCCCGGTCGAGCTCCGCCAGTTTTTTTCGGAGGCCGCCCTCACGCACACGCGGATGGTTCGGCAGGCCGTTGTCAATGGAAACCGTGTCGGATGCGGGATCACCCGAAGGCTCGGGCAGGGGGACGAGGGAAATGGAGGCAGCATTCTCGATGCCGCAGAGACGGCCGAGTGTCTCAACCAGCGACTCGCGCTTGAGCCGGAGCGCCTCTTCCCGGGCGCGCACCTGCTCGAGGCGGGCCTTCACATCGAGGAGGTCGGCTTTCTGGGCATATCCCTCGGCCACCAGGCGCCCGATGGTCTCGGCGTATTCCGAAAACAGCCGGATGGCGGTCGCATTCGCGGCCCGGGCGTTTTCAAGGGCCAGAATCGAGCAGTACAGCTTTTTCGTTTCACAGACCACGTCGAGGGTCGCCTGAGCCGCGCCCGACTCGGCAAGATCGCGGGCCGTCTCGCTCATCCGGATGCCGGTGCGGATGTCACGCTGCCGGGTCACGGGGTATGTCATGCTTATCAGCGAGTAGAGCGAATTCCGGCGAGACTCGGAAAACGTGACGGCATTGGGGGGAAATGCACCCAGCTTCGGCAGCTCGCCCAGCATGCCGCGTTCAACGAAGATTTCTGGGGTCTCGAGCGCATGAGTTCCCAGCAGATAGGTCCCGATCCGTGGCTTCGTTTTCGTGCGTGCCGCGGCCACCTGTTCGTCGGCTCTGGCAACCTGCAGTCGCGCCTGACGAAGCGAGGCATTGCCGGACTTGACCAGGGCAACGACATCTTCCAGGGAAAGAGGGCCTGAAGCCTGCGCAAACACGGAAGAGCCGGCGAGGATAGCCAAGACGAGGCACACGGCCAGGCGCCAGCCCCCGAACGGCCCCCGCCTTTGTTTCATATTATAACATATATTCATAACACTCTATTTCATGCGCGCGGGCGGAGGGCCGCCGCCGCTTTTTTCCGAACAGCCGGCTTCCGGCACGTGCCCGCGGGGGGAAGGAGGATATTCGCGAGAATGCGGGTCATCCCCTCGGCTCCCGGATCCGTCAGAACCCCGACCAGGGCAGACTCCATCGCCCGGAACAGGACGGCGTAGATCGCCCACGCGAGATCTTTCGGGTCGGAATCCGCAAGCTCTCCGGCGACGATTCCCCGCCGGATGATGCGTTCCAGGGTCGACAGGAACCGCTGGATAACGCCATCGACCCGTTCCCGGATCCCAATCTCCTCGGAGTGGGAAAACGCGAGACTGAACAGCAGCCGCGTCAGAACCGGGTTCCGCCCGGCGGCGGCGAGACCCTGCCGGCAGAGTTGAAGGAGCTGGTCTCTCGACGAGAGGCCCGGGGGAAGATCGTGCTGGAGAATCTGGTCGTAATCGACGAGCGCCTGCTCCACCAGGGCCTCGAACAGATCCTGCTTGTTGCGGAAATAGTAGTAGAGCATGGGCTGGGTGACACCGGCGGCGGCGACGATCGCGCTGACGCTGGTGCCGGCGTATCCATGCGTGGAAAACAGTTTCAACGCGACATCCAGCAGTTTCTCGCGCATCGGGGCATCCCCCGGAGCCGATCCCATCCCAGTTTTTCCCTTCCCCATCGCCGCCTCCGAACTTACCGATCAGTAGGTTACTTATCAGTAAGTATAGGCAACTCCGGGGCGGATGTCAAGTCCGGCCGGCCCGGACATGGTATAGTGAAAGGGGAGACACAGACCGAATCTGGAGACGGACAACGCATGACCCGGTGGCAGCTTCTGGCGCGGTGGATCGCAACCTGCCTGGTGTTTTTCGCCCTGCCGCTCCTGCTCGTCACGTATGGGTTCGGCATCCGCTGGGAGACGATCGAACAGGACTCGATCGAAGAGTCTTACCGCCTGCTCGACGAGGCGCTGCTGGCATTCCGGAAGCGGGAAGCCACGACCGATCTGCTGAACGCCCTCGTCTTCCGTCTTCAGGAGGTCGCCGACAGGGCGGCAGACCGGGTATCCACCCTGCGCCGCGGCATCGCCTCGCTGAAACGGCGTTTTCCCGGAACGCTCCGGTTCACGGTGACGGACAGCAGGGGCGAGATCATCGAGACGCTGACAGATGGCGTGCCTCCCCGGACGCTCGTCCGGCGCCTGTATGAAGCCGTCTCGAAAGCCCCACCCCGCGACGGGGGGCTCAACGTGCAGGAGACGATGCGCAAGCGAATGTCCGGTATGTGGTCCATGTTTCAGAACTTCATCGGCCGGGAGGCCCAGCTTGCCCGGATGGATCTGTATCGGCACGGACTGGTCGAAGTCTCCTACCTCGAAGAGGGACGGTGGTTCGGTTACACCGCCTCGGAGCGGGGCGGCCTCTTCGTCCATGCGAACCACACGCCCGACTGGCCCCTGCTGGCCCTTCGGGACCTCATGGCCCGCTTCATGAAAAGCCGCGCGGGCCGCCTCGGGATCGAGGTCGGGTTGCAGGACCTGAACTCCACGGCATCCGCTTCCCCCGCTCTGGCCCTGGCTCTCGGGGAGTATCAGCAGTCCACCCGGGAGCACCATCTGATCGGCGACCGCCTGTTCGCGATCATGCCTTTCACGGCGACATCCCGCCTCTGGGCCTCGCGGCCGCGCAGCGTCGCGGTCGATTACGGAACCGCCCGCCTGCTCCTCGTCATCCTCGTCACCCTGATCTTCGCCGTCTGCGCCACGCTCAGCCACCTCGTGATGGTCCGCGGCGTGCGGTTCCCGTTTCCCATCCGGTGGCGCCTTGTGGTCCTCTTCGGCTTCGCCAGCGGCATTCCACTCGCCGTTGTCGTGTTCGCCGGCTGGGACTACCTCCATCAGAAGTACAAAACCCGCATCCGGCAGACCCATGATGAGGCGGAACGGGCCCTGCGGGCCTTCGACGCCCGGTTTCCCCAGATGCGGGGCATGATGGAAGTGACGTTCGCCCGGATGGCCGCAAGCTGCATCAGCGATCAGGGCCTCGAGCGGGTGCGAAAGGTCATGAGCGCCTTCAGCAACCGGTATTACACAAACAATATGGTCTTATATGATTCATCCGGCGACGTCGCGATCGACATGAATCCCGCCAGCTCCGGCTCGGAATCCCTCAAGGCGCGAAAAATGATGGGTCTCGTCGGGGCGCAGGTCATCGCCAATCTGAACAAGGAGAAATACTCGGGCAAGCTCGACGCTGCCTCCCTTCTGATCGAAACGATCTCCCAGGGCGAGAATCTCCCCGCGCATCTCACCCGCGAGATCGGGCGCGTGCTCAATCTCTCGATGGCCGGCAACGAGACCTGGATGCTGATGCTCCCGATCCGCTCCTCCACCGGCCGCGTCACCCATGTCCTGCTCGGCTACTGGCGGAAGTTCGATCTCGAGCTTGTATATCTATCGAAATATCTCATCCCTTCCCAGCGAGCCCTGCCCGGCTTCCGGCTGTATGCCTGGAACGCCGGCGGGAAGAACACGCCGCCGGATTTCCCGCTGGCCGGGAAGCTGACACCCCTGATATCGAGCCTGAAACTCCGCCAGGCGACCACGATCTCCCAGGTGACGAGGCGGGACGAAACCTGGCTCGCGACCGGCATCAAGCCCCGGGAGCTCGCGAATCACCTGCTCGTGGGCCTGATGCCGAAAGCCCCGATCATCGAGGAGATGCGACTCCTGGAGCGCCGCCTCCAGCTCTTCACCGGCATGATCCTCGTGATGAGCGTCTTCCTCGGCATCAACCTGTCGCAACGGTTCCTCGCCCCCATCGGCGCGCTGGCGACAGGGGTCGATGCCATCCGGCAGCGCCGGTTCGAGCACCGCGTCCCGGATGCCGGCCAGGACGAGCTGGGTGATCTGGCCCGAACGTTCAACGGCGTCATGGAAGGCCTCGCCGATCTCGAGGTCGCCCGCATCGTCCAGGAGAGCCTGTTTCCCTCGAACGAGGTGAAAGCCGGCGAATACGCCATCTACGGGGAGTCCCACACCATGACCGCCCTCGGCGGCGATTATTTCGATCTCCAGAAACTTGCCGACGGCCGTGTGCTCGTTCTCGTCGGCGATGTGTCGGGCCACGGGGTCCCCGCCGCGCTGGTCATGGCCATGGCCAAGGCGCTGGTCGAGCGCGAAAGCGAGCTTTCCTCCGCACCGGAGCAGATCCTCGACGTCATCCACCGGGTGTTTTACCGAACCCTGAAGCGGAAGCGGATGATGACCTGCTTCCTCGGCATCCTCGACCCGATCGCCCACCGTCTGCTGTACGCCAATGCGGGCCACAACTACCCCGTCAAGTTCCGCCGGGGCGAAAAGCCGCTGTTTCTGGAACTGAACGGCATGCCCCTCGGCAGCATGAAGAAAAACACGATCAAATCCGCCGAGACCGAGTTGCAGCCCGGGGACCGCGTCGTCTTCTACACCGACGGCATCGTCGAAGCAAAGATCGGGGGCGAGGAGATCGGCTACCAGCGGATGAGCGAAGAGCTCGAACGGCTCCTGTGCGACGACGCGCGCCAGAGCTGCGAGCGAATCTTCACCTGGCACCGCGGCCTGACCGGCGCCACCGACCAGCAGGACGATATCACCCTCCTCGTCCTCTCCCGCGCATCCCACTCATGACCACGCGCCCGCTTCCGACCTTTCCGATCACCGAGACCGTCCCGGCAATCCGCGCCGCTCTCGCGGAGGGCCGCTCCCTCGTCCTCACGGCCGCCCCGGGCGCGGGCAAGACGACGATCGTTCCGCTTGCCCTGCTCGATGAGGAGTGGCTTGCCGGGAAACGGCTGCTTATGCTCCAGCCCCGCCGCGTCGCCGCCCTCTCATCGGCACGCCGCCTGGCATCGCTGCACGGCTCGAGGCTCGGGGACACGATCGGGTACCAGGTGCGCTTCGACCGGCGCATCGGCCCTTCGACCCGCCTGGAAGTGCTCACCGAGGGCCTTCTCACGCGGAGACTGCACGACGACCCCTTCCTCGAGGGCGTCGGGCTGGTGATCTTCGACGAGTTTCACGAGCGCAGCCTTCAGGCCGACCTGGGCCTGGCCATGGCTCGCGAGATCCAGCAGACCGTGCGGCCGGACCTGCGCATCCTCGTCATGTCGGCCACCCTCGATCCCGGCCCCCTCCAGCGGTTTCTCGCCCCCTGCCCCTCGCTGGAGGGGAAAGGCTTCCTCCATCCCGTCACCCGGATCTGGTCTCTGAAATTTCCGGGACCGGACTTCTGCCGCGCGGCAGCCGAAACGGCCATCCGCGAGCTCTCGGCAGACCCGCTGCGCGGAGACCTGCTCATCTTCCTGCCGGGTGCCGGCGAAATCGCCCGCACGCAGGATCTGCTCGCCGAGTCGCCGGCCACCCGGGAAATCGATCTGGTCCCCCTTCACGGCAGCCTCCCCCTCGACCGGCAGGAAGAGGCCCTCCGGCCATCCGGCAAACGGCGAATTATTATATCAACAAATATATCAGAAACTTCCCTGACGATCGAAGGAGTGACCTCGGTCGTCGATGCGGGCTGGTGCCGCCTTCTGCGCCTCGATCCCGCGACCGGCCTCGAGAAGCTGCAGCTGGAGCGTATCAGCAAGGCGAGCGCAGAG
>DATCTT010000084.1:0-12471 GCA_036567845.1 Candidatus Ozemibacteraceae bacterium
CGGCCCACTTCCCGCCTCGTGCGGGTCGGAACTCATCGCCATCGCGCATGGGGGCGATCTCGACCTGCTGGCGGCGGCGCGTTGCCTTCTGCTCGACCGGCCGGAAGCGATGCTGCTGCATCCGTCGCGGCTCGCGGCCAATGCCTGGAATCTTGCCCGCCGGTCACCGTGGTTTCACACCATCCCGCCAGCCCGCGTCGACTGGAAACGGCTGCGAGTGGTTCATCTGCTGGGAATCGCCCTTCCCCGCCACAATCCCGAGCTTGTCGAATCGCTGATGCGCACCGATGCCGAGATCTTCGTGTATGCGCACGGCACGCCGCATCTGCCCTTCCGAACGCGATCGATGCAGGTACGATCATTCAGCGTCACGGCGCATTGTCTCGCCGAGCTGCTCTGCCGGCACGATCGGCTGTCGGACGAGGATGCCGCGCTGATGCTGATGGGGATCACGGAAAAGACCTGGGCGGGTCTCAGCTCACGAGTCACCCCCCGGGATCTGGACATGATCCAGGCACTGCGCGCCTATCCCACCCCTCCGCGGGCTGTCGCCAACCAGATCCTGCTGGGGCTGCGCGAAGGCCAGCGCGGCCTGCTGAACGATCTGGTCACCGCCGCCGAGCAGGCCGACATCCGGCACTGGCCGGTGACCATCACGGTTGCGAAGACCATCGGCAACGTCCAGGATCTGACACCGGTAATGGACACGCTCTGGTCGCGGCTGGACCCGCATCTTCTGATTGCCGCCGTGACGAGCGGCCGGCAGGCCCTGGTTTACGCCCGGTCGCGGCTGCCTGAGATCGATATGCCAGGGGTTTTCAAGAATCTTCACCCCCGCCCCGAGGAGAAATGGACACGGGTCGCGCTTCCCGAGGGCGATCCCGACATGGTGCGTCGCACGCTGTATGATCAGCTTGCAGAGCGGCTTCCCTCCGACAGCACGGCGGGCGAGTTCATGACGGCCAGCCCGAAATGCGTCGAAGAGACCGAAACCGTAGCCAACACGCACGACATGATGCTGCGGTTCAACCTGATGTCGCTCATTGTGCTGCGGAAGGGAGTCTTCGCGGGGATCGTGACAAGGCGCGATCTGGACCGGGCCGTCCAGATGGACCTATGGGACAGTCCGATCGCCCCCTTCGTACCCAGCAGCCCACCGTTCGTCACGCGCGACACGCCGGTGCGGATCGTCCGGCGTCTGATGGTGCGGCATGACGTGACGAAACTCCCCGTCATCGAGGCAGGGAAGGTCGTCGGGATCATCGCCGCCCGCGAGGTGATGCGGGGGCTGCGGGAACGGCTGCCGCCGCCTGCCGAGTATCTGCCTCAAATCGAGCCAGTACCCGTCCCCGACCCGCATGCGATGGAAGCGCTGCTCAAGCGTTTGACGCCGATCAAGGTGCTCCATGTGCTGCGCAAGGTGAGCGCTACCGCCGATGCGCGAGGCCTGGCCGTCTACGTCGTGGGCGGATTCGTGCGGGACCTGCTTCTGGAGCGACCGAATCTCGACATGGATGTGGTGGTGATCGGAGACGCGCTGCCGTTCGCCGAAGCCGTCGCGGCCGAGCTGAAGGCGCATCTGACGGTGTTCGACCGGTTCAGGACGGCGCGCGTCACGTATGAGGAACTGAAGATCGATTTCACCTCGGCCCGGCGGGAGCATTACGCCCAGGCCGGGGCGCTGCCCCAGGTCGAGCTGGGCGGCATCGCCAACGACCTGAGCCGGCGGGATTTTTCGGTCAACGCCATGGCGCTTGATCTGTCGGCAGGCTCGTTCCTGAAGCTCGTCGATCTGTTCGGCGGCCTGCGGGATCTTCATAGCCGCCGGATCCGCATCCTGCACTCGTTCAGCTTTCTCGAGGATCCGACACGGATGTTCCGGGCGGTCCGGTTTGCGGTCCGGTTCCGATTCGAGCTGGCCGACGACACCCAGCGGGCCTTCGATCTCGCCCGCCAGCGTGAGGCGCTGACGACACTGTCCCTCAAACGCATCGGAGCCGAGATCTCACGGTGTCTGCACGAGGAGGCCCCGGGTCGGATCATCGACCGCCTGTATGCGGCAAAGCTTATGCGGGTCGTCCATCCCGAGCTGACCGACGCTTCCGTGCTGCCTGCCCGTTTCAAGCTGATTCCTGGCATGATCCGACGGTTTGCCCCTCTGAAGGAGCCCATCAGTTCTGAGCTCGTCCATTGGATCGGCCTGCTGGCCCCCCTCGCCCCGGAAAAGGCCGACAAACTTCTCATCGAGATGGGGATTCCAGGTATACGCCGAAATATTATTGTATTATCAATACATGCCTTGTCCGCTGTACCGCCACAACTTGCACGTCTGGGGTCGGCTGACGACGCGGGGCTGCATGCTCTGCTGTCGCCCCTGCCCCTTGAGGGACTCGTCGCGCTGATCGCCTTCGTATTGGACAAGGCGGGAGCGCGCCGGGTGTTCGACTACCTCGCGCGGCTCCGTCACATCCGCATCGAAACCAAAGGCGGAGATCTGATCGCCGCGGGAATTCCGCCGGGGGCGCATATGCGCACGATCTTCGACGCGCTCCTGAAGGGGCGTCTGGAAGGCACCATCACATCACGAAAGGAAGAACTGGACCATGCCCAGCGAATCTTCGCGGATCTACGTGTTCCGCACGTCGGGCGGCCCGGGCAGTGACCCGTTCCGCAAACTGTATCTGATCGGGGGGGTCATCCTCGCCCTGTTCCTGCTGAGCTTCGCCATGTCAGGCCGCGACCGGCTGGTCGGCTCGCTGATCGAGTCGCTGGTGACGATCCCGGTCGTTCTCATCTCGCTCACCTTCCACGAGTGGGCCCACGCGGCAATGGCCGTGTTCCTGGGCGACACAACCCCGGCCCGGATGGGCCGGCTGAGCCTGAACCCGATGCGTCATCTCGAGCTGTTCGGCACACTGATGCTGCTGTTCACGAACTTCGGCTGGGCAAAGCCGGTGCCGGTCGACCCGTCGAACTTCCGCATCCCGGGGCGGGCCATGATGGCCGTTTCCCTCGCCGGGCCGGTATCGAACCTGTTCCTCGCCTACTGCGGCGGCGGCCTGTTGTGGGTGGGCTACCGGCTGATCCCAACCATGCCCCTGCCCATCATCCTCAGCAAGCTGTTCATCGCGTTCGCGCTGTCAATGATCATCATCAACCTGAGCCTCGCCTGCTTCAACCTCCTTCCGCTACCCCCGCTCGACGGCTCAAAGGTGCTCGCCTATTTTCTCCCTCCGCGGTACCGCGCCCAGTACCGGGCCGTCGAGGAGATGGGGCCGTTCCTGCTCATGATGATGCTCGCCTTCGGCCTCGTCGGCGCCGTTCTCTCGCCCCTCGTCCGGTTCGGGTATACGGCGATCCTGAATTTCTGGGGCCTCGTCTGAGGGAATCATGAAGGACATCCTCGTCACGCTGCTGATCTGCGCCCTGATCGGCTGGGGCTACAATCACCTGACGACGCGCATCCGGCTCAAACAGGCCGGGGTCGCGGTCGCCGCGAGGATCATCGACCGCGAGACGACACAGAAGGCGACGTATGTGAAGTTCACCTATCGCGCCGCCGGCCGGGACTGGACCAGAAGCATGCAGGTGCCCATTCCCGACGCCTATGCTGGCACGGATACGATTCTGCTCACAATCGATCCCGAACGGCCCGGCGAGGCGGCACTCCATTTCCGGGAAACGGATCTTTCACGGGAACTGCACTACACGATGCTTGCCGCCCTCGTCTGGCTGTTCTGGCGCGGCACGAGACTCATGATCGCCTCGACCCGCCCCAACGGGGACTGAAGGCGCGTCTACGCGTTGTTATCGTAGCTCTGGAACAGGGCCAGGAGGCGGTCCGTGCCAGGGTCATGGTGGTGGTGCCGGGCACGGCGGATCAGCGCCCGAGGGGCCCCGAGCTCGCGGAGGATCCTGGCACTCTGGCTGGGATGAGCCTCATTGGGCAGTGAAAACAGCGTCCGCAGAACCCTCTCCCACAGCCGTGGGCGGGTCACGGTCTTGCCGAGATCGTGTGTGACGGCGAGCAGCAGCAGCTGTTCCCGGTCCTCGTCGGCAAGCCCGGCATCCGCCCGGATCGCGCGCACGAGGCGAAGCACGTGGGCTTTTTCAGACGCGCCCAGGGCATCGAACCGCGATCTCCACGCGGCCGGCAGGATCCCCCGCGCAGCCTCGAGCTCCACGGGATCGACGACTGGCCGGAGAACGGAACGGAACTGGCGGACCCGATACCAAAGGCGTCCGACACAATATAATATGGTATCATATAATTCTAAGAACAGGCATCCCATCGTGCAGCCGGTCATGCCCCGGTTTTGCCTTTCGGATACCGTTCCGGCCACAGGAGACGGAGCCGGTCGGCGGTCGCCTTCTCGCGGCCGATTGGTTTCGGCTGGTAAAAAGAGCGGTTCTTGACGCCTTCAGGAAAGTATTCCTCCCGCAGGAAGCCACCAGGATAATCGTGGGGATACCGGTATTCCCGGCCGTAGTCCAGCTCCTTCATGAGCCGGGTCGGGGCATTCCGCAGATGGAGCGGCACGCCGGGCTCACGGCCGGTGTGAATTTCGTCGCGCGCCGCCTTTTCCGCAAGGTAGAGAGCGTTGCTTTTCGGAGCCGCCGCAAGGTAGACGGCCAGATGGGCAAGCACCAGATGCCCCTCGGGAGGGCCGATGTAATCGAACGCCTGGGCGGCGGACATCGCGAGGGTCAACGCGAAAGGGTCCGCCATCCCGATATCCTCGGAGGCGAAACGTATCATACGCCTCAGGATAAATCTCGCGTCCTCCCCCCCGTCGAGCATGCGGTACAGCCAGTAGATCGAGGCATCAGGGTCGGATCCGCGCATCGATTTGTGCAGGGCCGAAATCAGGTTGTAATGTTCCTCGCCGCCTTTGTCATACCGGAGGGCTTTGCTCTGGAACACCTCGGAAACGAGCCGGTCGTCAACCTGCGGGGCGAGGGCCATTTCCTGCCGTGCCACCTCACAGCAGGTTTCGAGCACGTTCAGGGCGATCCGGGCATCCCCCGCCGAAAGCTCGGCGATGCGGTCGAGGACCGTGGGGACTACCTCGGGTTTCGGGGGCCGCATCAGGTGGGCATCGCGTTCGAGAGCGTTCTGGAGGAGCTGGCGAAGATCCATGACCGGCAGCGACTGGAGGGTCAGGACCTGGCACCGTGAGAGCAGCGCCGAGTTGACCTCGAAGCTGGGATTTTCGGTCGTCGCCCCGATGAGCACGGTGGCGCCGGACTCGACATGTGGCAGTAGAGCATCCTGCTGGGCCTTGTTGAATCGGTGAATCTCGTCGATGAACAGCACAGTGCGGCGGCCGTAGCGGGTGCGCTGGATTCGGGCATTCTCGAACGCCTCGCGAAGCTCCTTGAGCCCGCAGGTCACTGCGGAAAGCGGTATGAATTCGGCATCGACCAGACTCGCGATCACCCGCGCCAGCGTCGTCTTGCCGCAGCCGGGCGGCCCCCAGAAGATCATCGATGGACAGGTGCCGGCCTCGAGAAGCGTGCGCAGCGGCTTTCCCTGGCCGAGAAGGTGGTCCTGCCCACGAATCTGGTCAAGCAAAACCGGCCGGACGCGGTCAGCCAGCGGCTGAAAGGGGGCGTTTCCGGCAGGGGGAGGGGCAACGTCGAACAGGTCGGGCATGAGGGTATTCTACCATGATCTTCCGGTGCGCCGGCTCAGGGCATCCCGGTACATACGCGCCATGGAGCCTGCCAGCGTTTCAATGGGAAACCGGCGCTGCATGAGCTGGCGCTCGGCCTCCGCGGCTCGAGAGAGCCGGCCCAGGTCACGAATGGACTCCCGAAGGCCCGTGACGAGCGCATCGGGCCCGGTTCCGAGCAGATGACTGCCGCTGGTTCCCTCGAGAAGTTCCGGCACGCCCCCGACGGCCGTCGCCGCGACGGGGCAGCCAGAAGCAAGCGATTCGATCAGCACGAGCGGCGTTCCCTCATTGCGGGAAGGGAGAACCAGCAGATCGAGGTCAGCGTAGACCTGGCCGATCGGCTGGACGATGCCGGCCAAATGGACCCGGTTTTCGAGGCCAAGCATGGTGACGCGCCGACGCAGCTCGTCTCCGAGCTCGCCACCACCGACGATTGCGAGGTGTAGGCGTTCGTTTTCGGCAGCAAGCCTGGCGAACGCATCCAGAAGGCCGAGGTGGTTCTTCACGGGAACAAGCCGTGCAACGATGCCAATCAAACAGGCCTGATCGGGAATACCGGCTGCACGACGCCAGTCGCCTGGCCGTCGCGGAAGCGGAAGAAACGGCGTCAGATCGAGCCCGAGCGGAACGACCCGCACCTTGCGTGGATCGGAAGGCCGAAGGCGGGCCAGGATCTCGCGGCGCTGGCCGGGGCTGAGTGCGATGATCAGGTCACTCAGACGCGCCAGAATGCGCTCCACGGCCAGAATGCCGCAGGTTCCTGCAGGCGTGAAATAGCCCTCGAACAGGGTGCCGTGGAAGGTGTGCGCCGTCACGGGAACGCCGCACGCCACGGCTGCAAGACGTCCGAGAAGGCCAGCCTTCGCCGTGTGCGTCTCGACGACATGGGGCCGGAACCGGCGGATCTCGCCGATGATCGAGAGCAGCGCGCCCAGATCGCCAAGCGGCCGGATCTCACGGGTGAGACCAGATACAATATTTATGTCTATACCTTCTCGTCGGGCGAGAGGAATCAAGCTGCCTTCGATTCTGGGCGGATCGCCAACGAGAAGGCGCGTCTCGAAGCCCCAGGGGGCAAGACCCCGGGTGAGATTGATCACGTGGATCGATGGGCCGCCAACGTTCATCCGGCTGAGCAGCCGCAGAACGCGCACGGTGGGCCTGTCCGGCCCGGGGCAGTCGGTCATCAGGCCACGTGTTCCCTGTACCAGGCGATGGCCCGTTCGAGACCGGCGGCAAACCCGACCACCGGTTCGAAGCCGAGGAGTTCGCCGGCAAGCCGGATATCCGCAGCCGAGTCCCGGACGTCGCCGGGCTGGGTCGGCGCCATGATAGGTTTCAGGCTCGTCTTCAGCACCCCGTTGATCGCATCGATCAACTCGAGCAGATCGATGCGGCGGCCTCCGGCGATGTTGATGATGCGTCCTGGGGCCTTCGGGGCGGTGGCCGCAAGCAGGTTCGCCCGAACGACCTCGCCAACATAGATAAAATCGCGTGTCTGGCGGCCGTCCCCGAAGACGGTCGGGGCGTTTCCCCGAATCATCCGAGTGATGAATTTCGGGATGACCGCCGCATACTCGGAGTTGGGGTCCTGGCGGGGGCCGAAAACGTTGAAGTAGCGAAGAGCAACGGTTTCGAGACCATACAGACGGTGGAACAAGCGAAGATAATACTCGACGGTCAACTTGTGCAGCGCATATGGACTGATCGGGCAGGGAATCATTCCCTCGGCCTTCGGCTGGGCCGGATCATCCCCGTAGATCGCCGAGCTGCTGGCGAAGACGAAGCGATGGACACCGGCATCCCGGGCGGCGACAAGCAGGCGCAGGCTGCCGTTCACGTTCACCTCGTGGGTCCGCTCGGGTTCGGCAACAGAACGGGGAACGGAAGCGATCGCCGCCTGATGGAACACGACGTCGACATCCGCGACGGCCTGCCGGCAGCGTTCCAGGTCGCAGATGCTCCCTTCCTGGAACTCGATATGGTCGAACCACGGGCCGAGATTCTCGCGGCGGCCGGAGGAAAGATCGTCGAGAACGCGGACCCGGACGCCTTGCTCCAATAGCCCCGCCACGAGATGCGACCCGATGAATCCGGCTCCGCCGGTGACGAGTGCCGTCTTCATATTCTCTTCCCTCCCGATGCTGGCGATGAAATCGCGGCACCCGGGCCTTCTCTTCGTCCCGGGCGCGTCAGCATGGTGCCACAGCGAATAGAGAAGTGGCAAGCGGGAAATCCGAGGCATGCTATACTTGTCTCAATCACCCACCACAGGAGGATGTATGCGACGACGCGCCGTCTACCGGCATGCAGGCTTCAAGGCGATCGCCGGACATTTCTACGCGGAGCTTCTGAGACGCAACCCGATCACCGCCACGACGCTGGGCGAGCACGCCTATGACGGGCTGCTGCCGGAAGTCGGCGCGGATGCGATCGACCGGGAAATCACCGGCCTGCGGGAGATGCGGGACGCGTTCCAGAGCCTGCCCGAGCGCGAGCTGAGCGTCGATGAGCGACTCGACCGTGAGCTTGCCCTGCACATGTCCCGGATGCAGCTGTTCATGCTCGAGGACGTGCGACGGTGGCGGCTCGGCTGTGACCTCGCGATGATGATCGGGGATGCGCTGTTCATGTTGTTCGTGCGAGATTTCGCCCCGCTGCACGAGCGGGTGGAGTCGATGCTGGCACGGCTTCGGGCCGTTCCGGCGTATCTGATGAGTGGCCGGACCCTGTTCCAGCACGTTCCGCCGCTATGGGGGGAGATTTTCATCGAGTCGGCAGAGCGGCTTCCCGACCTGCTTTCCGCGATCGAGGGCGGTCTGTCGGGGCGACTGCCGCCGCCGGTCATGCAGAGTTTCGCGGGCGCAGCGCAGGAAGCCCGTCGCGCCGTTGCCGAACATGCCCACTGGCTCAAACACGCAATCATGCCCCAGGCCACCGGGGACTGGGCGATGGAGAAAGGTCCGTTCCAGGCCCTTCTCGGTGCCCGCCAGCTCGGTCTCAGTGCCGGCGAGCTGCTCGAGCTGGGGGAAACCAGTCTTCGGCAGGCCCAGACCAAGGTCGATCTGCATGCCCGCGCCCTGACCGGCTCCCAGCATGGCAGCACGGCCAGCATGCGCAAAGCGGCCATCGAGCGGGTCCAGTCCCACGCCCCGGCCACGTTCGAACAGGCTCTGGCGGCCTACCGCGACGCCGTCGCCCGCAGCCGGGCCTGGGTCGAAATGACCGGGTTCGCCGCGATTCCGGACGGCGAGCAGCTCGAGGTGATCGAGACCCCATCGTATCTGGCGCATCTGATCCCGTTTGCCGCCTATATGCCCCCCGAGCGCACAGCGCGTCCCCAGAAGGGCATCTATCTGGTCACGCGGCACGCGGGCGACCAGAGCATGCACAACTACGCCGACATCGCCAACACGTCGATCCACGAAGGGTATCCGGGTCATCATCTTCAGTTGTCGGGCCAGAATCTGCATCCGGGGCTCTGGCGCGGGCTTGCCGACAGCATCGAGCTGATGGAGGGCTGGGCGCACTACTGCGAGGAGGCGGTCCTCGCCGGCGGCATCGAGTCGAGCCACGAGAACCGGCTGGTCCAGGGTCGTGACGAAGCCTGGCGCTCAGCCCGTATTCTGATCGACATCAACCTGCACCAGAAGACCTGGAGTTACGACGAGGGACTGGCCTTCCTGATGGAGCATACGGCGATGACCCGCGCCTCGGCGGAAGCCGAGATGCGCCGGTACACCCAGACGCCGGGGTATCCGCTGAGCTACATGGCCGGAAAGCACCTGCTGCTCGAGCTGAAAAACTCGCTCCAGCAGCGGTTTGGTTCCGACTGTCCCGACCGTGCGTTCCACGACCTCGTCATCAACGAGGGCAGTTTGCCGTTGTTCCTCGCCCGCGAATACTATCCGAAGCTTCTCGAGGAGGAGCTTGC
The DNA here is from genome assembly GCA_036567845.1 of Candidatus Ozemibacteraceae bacterium. GTDB lineage: Bacteria > Muiribacteriota > Ozemobacteria > Ozemobacterales > Ozemobacteraceae > MWAR01. Next base: position 9,613 of record DATCTT010000084.1, read on the forward strand.
AGCCGGCCAGCGGGAGCAGCGTTCATGACCTTCAAACGCCAGCTGTACATTCCCGGGAAACGCGACTACATCAAAGGCCAGCGGCGACCCGACGTGGACTGCATCCTGTGCGCCATCCTCGACGGTAACGCCCGGGTCGACCGGCTGATGATCTGGGAGGATGAGCTGTTCGTGGTCTCGGCGAATCTGTATCCCTACAATGCCGGCCATCTGCTGTTGTTCCCCCGGCGCCACATCCTCGATCCGCGCGAACTGACCCCGGCCGAGGTCACCCGGATGGCCGAGGTCCAGAGCATCTGCCTCGACGCCCTCGACAAGGTGTATGAGCCGGCAGGATACAATATCGGTTCGAATATCGGAGAGGCATCCGGCGCCAGCATCGAACATCTCCACCAGCATATCGTTCCCCGTTACCCGAAGGAGTTGGGCTTCGTCGATATCTGCGCCGGTGCGAAGATCATCATCGAGGATCCGCACGTGACGATGGAAAAGCTGCGCGCGGCGATCGCCCCCCGGCTCACCCCGGCGGAGCAGCCCCGGCATCCAACATCCCGCAAGCGATCTTCGCCGGCGTGAGATCGCAGGCATCCGCGCAGCGAGGGCCCCGCGATGGTGGCAAGGCACCGTTTGCATCTTTCCGAGGGTATGATATACTCGATGGAGATCGGCTCAAGGGTTGTATATCAATAAAGATAATCAGGAGAGTAAGATGAAGAGGTTTATCGGTCGTGCGTTGATTGCGATGGCAGCAGCTTTGACCTTGTGCCCCGTCACCAGCCAGGCGGCCGTGGAAGATGAACTGAAATACCTCGGCTACTCCGACGAACTCGCGAGTTTCGCCGTCGACTCCTACGAACGCACGCACAAGAAGCCTGCCGCGACCCCCGAAGAGGCCGCGAAGACTCCGACGATCCTCGACGAGGCCGACGCCGTGAAGGAGCAGTTGACAGAACTCGGCCGCTCCCGCTCCCTCACCCCCGAAACCCCCGTCACCTCCGAAGAGTCGAAGACCAAGCTCGGCGCTTTCTGGAAGCAGATGAACGCCGGCAGGACCGAGACCGTGGCCCCGCTGAGCGATGAGCTGCGCGGCCGCCTGAAGGACGCGCTGATGCAGGCGCTGACCGGCGCCGGCTATGAAGTGAAGCAGCTCGACCTGGTCGACACCCCCGCCAATCTCGGTAATCCGCAGGTTCGGGCCGTCGTCCGCGTGATCAAGCCGGTCACGTCGAAGAACTCGTATCGTGAGATCCAGAACAACCTTGCCCAGATCAAGGACATGTGCCTGCAGGCCGGCACGATCGACAACGTCCAGTATCTGAGCGAACTGACCACCTTCATCGCCATCAACCCGCGCAACAAGTATTACTACGAAAAAACCGTCCTGAACCCCTGAACACGTTGCGCCGTCCTGTCGCCCTCCCCCCCGGAATGAGGTAATGGCCGCACCCTTCTCGCTGGCAACGTCGGCACGACTTTCGACACGCCTTCTCGCATACGCCATGATCAGCACGCTGGTCGTGGCGTTTGCGGCTCTCGGGATTTTCATCGCCGCATTCTGGGCCCCGGAATACGCGCTCGTCGGGCTGCTGGCGGGTTCGTCGCTCGGCGCATTCATCGCCGTTCATGAGTCGACCCTGATCGGCTGCCTGGGAGGGATGCTCGTCGGGCTGATCGCATCCCCCTTCGTGTATATGATCCTCGATTTCGAGACGTCGTATATGGTCGTCTTTATTTTTTCCCTGCTCGGGGCGGTGCTCGGCGAACCTCTCGCGTTCTTCTGGCGCGAGACGGACGAGGAAGCCGGGAGCGGTGGCGAGGGGAAAGCATGAGCATCATCCGGCTGGTCATGCTTGACGGCGAGGACGCCGTCTCGGGCCTGGTGCCATCGCACTCCATCGACTCTATTCTTTCAGCTATAGCAAGAGGCGCGACGAATATCTCGACCTTCTGGCCGCTGATCGGGGAAATCGACGCGGGGCTCCGGGAGCATTTCGATTCGAACCTCGACCCGTCGCCCCTCCTCGAGGGGACGGGTGACGGGCTTCTCGTCATCAGTTGGGAGCACAGCTGCATCGAGTCCTTCCAGGAATACCAGCCGTTGCGCGCGGAAGGCACTCTCCGCCGCCACAACGGGACGCACCAGGTCGACGATGAAACCGAACAGCGGTATGCGATCGGGCCCCAGTGGCATATCATCGACCATCACTTCGAAGAAAGCAGGCACTGATCCATGGCCTACTGTCACGGCTGCGGTGCGGTCAACGCCGACGATGCCGTCACCTGCATCGCGTGTGACCGCGTTCTGACGGTCATCTGCCCCCAGTGTTCCACCCGAAACGCACCCGCCGCAACGTTCTGCGCCTCCTGCGGCCGCACTCTGACCCCGCCCGCGGCCCTCGGTGAGTCCGCCATCGGAGCCGGGGTATCAGCCGATCTGCCGGTGCCGGCCGCCACGTCAGCTCCTGCCGCAGCGGCGCCCAGGACACCGGATCTCCCTCCCCGCGCCCCCTTCATGAAGGTGGTGCTGGGCGGTTTCGCCTTCGCATTCCTGTATCTGAGCCAGGCCCTGAGCGGGTATCCGCTGGCCGGCATTCTGGCAGGTCTGGCGAGCGGCCTGATCACCCTGTGGGGAGCGGTCGAGCTTTCTCTCTGGGCTCTCGAGCGGCAGGATCCCCGGCAGGCGGCCCGGCTGCTTGCCGAATCCCAGGAGTTCACTGAGGAACTTCCCGCCCCACTGGCCCCCGAGGCGGAGCCCGTCGGCGGCTCGTTCGAGGAGATCGACCGGGAAGCGCGGCTGGTCCAGCCTGCGGGCATGGTTTCGTCGATGGTGGCAAGCATGCCCGAGGTCGAGTCCGAGTC
>DATCTT010000085.1:0-23041 GCA_036567845.1 Candidatus Ozemibacteraceae bacterium
TCGGCGAGTCGCCTGGGCTCGGCCACGCGCATTGTTGTCCCGCTATCGGTGATGCGGGCCGTGGGAGAGGGATACCGCTGGCGCCGGCTGCTCCTGCCCGGAGTGTCTTCGGTCGAGCTGCTCGAGCTGGAAGGGACGGCATGAGAACGAGCTGGCTGCGGATCCTCCTTGCGCTTGCGGCGATGCTCCCGGTCTTTGTGGTGATTGGTTGGGTGTCGCTGCACCGGGACGAAGCCCGTGTGCGTGATCTCGAGGATGCCCGACAGATCCTGGGAATGGCTCTCGACCGGATCGAAACGATGATCGAACCGACGGCCCCCCTGTCCTCGATTTTGACCGAGGTGCTCCGTGACTCCCCGCCCAACGATGCCGCCGTCTTCGAGAAGAGACTGCGTGGGGCCCTTTCCCAGATGGTGCCGGACGCATGGAATCCTTCTGTGGTGCGGATCAACATCTTCGATCACGAGATCAAGCCGCTTCTATGGCCCCGGGATGAAGGCCCGGAAGTCGCAACCGTGATCTGGCGGGGGATCATGGAGGAAAAACGCCGCAATGCCGGCCGCGAGGGATTGTTGCAGGGTGGGGAGATCATGGCAAGCGCAACCGCGGCACTGGAAAACTGGTTTGTTGGAGGGACAACACTGGCCGATATCTCCACCACTCCGTTGTTCGGGCCAGTCATCCAGAGCGCCTCGCACACACCTCTTGCGGTTGCCGTCTTCAGACATAACCCCGACCCCACGAAGCATGACCCGGTTTTCGGCGTCATCATCCGGATCCCGCTCGAAGCCGTGCCGGCGGCTTCTTATCACGCCTGGCTTGTCGCCGCACGTCCATCCGGGGAGGAGGCGGCGGGCCTGGGCGTCCTCGCTTCAGACAGTCGTCGCTGGCTTGTCCAGGCCGGACGGCTTCCCGAGGACGTGCTGATGAGGCCACCGGTGGTGCCGAACCGTATCGTTCCGGTGACGGGCGGTTTTGTCGTCATGCGACCACTTCCCGGACATGCGGAGGGGATGCTGGTATTATATCGAAAAGAATCTTTCGATCTGTTCGGGAATCCCTGGGGTCTGGCGGGCCTGGCTGCTTTGGTCCTTCTCGTGGCCGGCTGTTCCTGGATGTTGGCGGGTATCCTCTCCGGAGTCGGCTCCGGATCTCTCCGCATGCGTATTGCCCTGGCATTCCTGTTTGCGGGAGTCGTGCCGATCGGCTTTTCGGCTGTTCAGGGAGGGATGCGCCTCCTCGCCTTCGGCGAGGTGAAGCGGGTCGAGTGGGAGACCGAGGCATCCCGGGCGATGACGGCGATCGATCGCGGATTCAGGGACGTGCTCGAACGTTATCAGGAACGGTTTGGCCGGATGATCGACGGCATCATGCGGGAGCGGGGGGGAAATATCGGCGAGGTGGCCGGAAATCTGGCCAGCTTCACGGAAGCCATCTCGATCGAGGTGGCCGAGCCGTCCCGGAACGGTCGCCAGGAGTGTCGCGTCCGGACGACGGGCGACAGCGGCGACCGGCGGCTGATGATCTCCTCCCCGGTCGTCGCGAAAATCATGAGAGATGTGTTTCTCGAGATGCGCTCCGCCGCCGGTGTTGGTGCCCGCCTGCCGGGCGCCGGGCCCAGGGAACGGCTGACGCTCCCCGTCCACGAGATGATCGGGGATGCCGTTCCGCTCAAGGAACTGTTTGGCCGGCTTGGGCACATCACCTACGTCATGCTGACGGCAAAAACAGCCCTCCTGTTCTGCAAGACCTACCGGGTCAACGGGGACCCGCTCGGCGGCCTGTTTGTTGGTGGGACGACCATGGGGGAGGACTCGGTTGAGTATTTTGATGAATATGTAGCTGCAAGGATAAAAAGTGGGAAGCCCTGGGAACTGTTTCGTGTCAACCGCGCTGTCATACATCCGGCGTTGCCGTCCGCACCTCGGAATTTCCTCCGGCTCACGGTCCGGACCGAGCAGACGGGCTCGCCGTTCAGCGACCGGGTCGGATTTCCGGATGGTCCGTATCTGGTGCTGACGAGCCGTCCGAGCTATCTCCAGCTTGGGGTGCTGGCCGCCCGGATGCCTCTCGGCCACCAGAAACGGGAACGCGACCGGATGGTCTTCCTTGCTGCCGGCGGGCTGCTGCTAGCTCTGGGGCTGGCTGTCGGGGTGGCCGTGTTCCTTTCCCGCAGGCTGCTCGGGCCAATCCGGATGCTTCAGAAGGCCGCAGCCGAGGTCGGGGACGGCATGCTCGAGGTCCGTCTCCCGATCGAAGGGCGGGATGAGCTGGCCGTTCTGGGGGCATCCTTCGTGGCGATGACGGAGGGACTGCGCCAGCGCGAGCGGATGCGCCGCTTCCTCTCGGATTCGGCCTGGCAGGGGACCTCCATCGGGGGGGGCGTCGCCGCGGAAAAAGGGACGTTCATCGAGGCGGCCCTCCTCTGCTCCGACATCCGGGGCTTCACGACGCTTTCGGAGCGGGAGGCGCCGGCCGAGGTGACGGCCATGCTGAACGAGTATTTCACCGTGATGGATGCCGTCATCCGGGAATCCGGCGGCGAAATCGACAAGCTGATCGGAGATGCGATCCAGGCCGTCTTCAAACCTCTGGAAGGGGCAGCGCATCCGGCGATACGGGCGGTAGAGGCCGGCCTCGGGATGCGCCGTGCCCTAGCCGGGCTGAATGCAGCCCGGAGCCGTCGCGGTGCCTTTTCCATTGAAAATGGCGTTGGCATCCATTTCGGAACGATGATTTCGGGGAAGGTCGGCGCGGCCGGCGGTCGCCAGGATTTCACCGTGATCGGCCCCGCCGTTGCCTTTGCCGCCAGACTCGAGGCGGCAAGCAGAGATGGAACCCATACGAAAGTCATGATTTCGGAGAGCGTCGCAGGGCTTGTTGGAGCCTGTTTCACCTTCGAAGAGCGCCCCCCGCTTGACGGGATGCGGGAAAAGACGTTCGAGATCCTCCGTGACCGCCGGAGTGGGTATAATGGCCGGCATGATGCCTGACACGACTGTGCCCGCGCCGAGCCGCAGGAGACCGGGGGCGTTTGCTGCCTGCGTTCTCCTCGTTTTCGCAGCCCTGGCCGTGTTCCGGGGCGCGTTCAACCTGTATCTCGAACGGTCGGTCCGGGAAGCCCAGGACGATATGTCGGCCGCGCTCACTTCAACCGTGCTCGACATCGCCGAGCGATTCAACCGCGTCCGATGGATGCGCCAGCGCGCCGAGCCCTTGCTGAGGGCCGCCCAGAAGCGCACCTGGAACGCCGTGACCGCCATCGCCGCCGGAAAGGCGCTGTATCGCCTATTCCCTGCCGCCGACGTCTTCGCCTTCGATACGAATGGAAAACTGGCCTGGCAGTCCGGTAAGGAACCGGCCCGGACGCGCGAGATGCTGTGGGCCGAGCTCGCGACCCTTGTGACACCCGATGCCGTTCAGACCGACTCGGCCGCCGTGGCCGCGGCCCGATCCGACCGCGCCCAGCGCATATGCCGCAGCCTTTACGGATCCTTCACCGCTCCGGCCGATCTGGCAGGGATCGACGGGCTGCCCCAGTATTTTCTCGATCGGTATCGCCTGCGCCTTTCCTGGGTCGTGCCGGGCGGGCCGGGGACTGCCGCCGGCCTGTGGCTGATCGTCGATCCCCGGCAACTCCCCTCGCGCGTCATTGCGCGCGACTCGCTTGCCCGCCTCGGATTCCGGCCGGATCAGGCCATGATCATCCGGAAAACGGACGCTGGCCTGCGGGGTGAGGCGCGGTCCGGCGTTTTGCGTCCACCTGGGCAGGTGCTTTCGCGCTTGCTCTGGAACCAGACTGAAATTGAGACGCCGGACGGCCTCTGGATGGCGCGGTATATTCCCCATGAGAACGGTCGGTATGCGCTCGTTGGCGTCACCCGGGAACGGCTCGACGGCCGTCTCGCTGCCTGGGCCGGCCTGATTCGCGGTGTCGCCCTGCTTGTTGCTCTTGGGCTCATTGCCCTTGGCTGGCGGATCTGGATGCTGGACGAGCCCCCCGCGCTGTCCCTGAGAGCGCAGGTGGTCATCCTGTTTCTCATCACGGCCGTCCTGCCCGTCGTGATGCTGTGCGGTTTCGGCCTAGAACGGTCCGGCGAAACGGCTCGACTCGAGCGGAACCGGTGGGAGAACCTGCTCCGAGGCACGCTGACGGCCGTTGATACGTCCTATCGCGATTTCCGTGACCAGCGCCGCCGGGAAGGCGAGGCGTTCGAGCGGGTCCTGGTCAATGCGATCCGGACGGGGGGCTCGGTCGAGGCGTGCCTGGCCTCGTTTTCGGCCCACCTGCGCCGGTATGATCTCTTCGTCATCACCGCCGACGGCAGTGAAACACGCCATGGAAACGGCATTCCCTCCATCCACAAGGGCGGCGACTATCCCGTGATCCTCCGCCTGCTGCTTGCCCGGATGCTGGAAGTACGGGGAAAACCCGTGCCCGGAGCCCTGGTCCGGACACAGCCCCTGATTCAGGGCGAGGATCTCGAACGGGCCCTGACGAATGCCGCCCGGATCAGTGGCTCGTTCAACCGGATGCGCATCGGCAAGCGCAACATGGTTTCCCGGTATGCCTACCTCCGGGATGCCGCGGGAGACGTGCATGGACTGATCGGATACGCGTTCGATGAAACCGAGTTCGCCCGAAGTTTCATCGACCGGGTTATCAGCCGCTCGGCTGCCGGAGAATACGGCGCTGTCCGCATTGCGGCGCTTGGCAACGACGGCCGGCTGTATCCCGGGGGCATGAGTCGCGATCAGGAGATCATCGACCTGTTCCACCGCGTCCAGTCGTTCCGGGCGCATGAAACGGCCCTGTGCACGATGAAGGGCGGAAAGGCCCTCGTGACCGGCTTTTTCCCCGAGCAGCTCGGCGGATATCTGCTGATGGGCTGGATCGATGCGGCTTTGCTCGAGGACGGACGGCGCACGATCCTCCAGTTCCTGTCTCTGATGCTTGCCTGGAGCCTGATCTGGATGATTGGCTGCGCCATGTTCCTGTCACGGCGCCTGGTCGATCAGGTCGCGGCCCTGACGGTGTTCGTGGGCGAGATCGCGCGGGGCGACTATGATGCAAGAACCCCCGTGACCTCCGACGATGAACTGGGCCGGCTTGCCGTGACGTTCAACGAGATGGCCGAAAAGCTGGGCCACCGCGAACGCATGCGCCGTCTCGTCTCGGACCAGGTCTGGGACGAGGTCCGGAAGGACGATACGGCGGACATCGAGCTGGGCGGCGAACGTCGCGAGGTGGCGATTCTCTTCTCGCACCTGCATGGCTTCGACCGGCTTCTTGAGTCGAGCTCGCCCGAGGCCGTCATCGAGCTGCTCAATGGCTACTTCTCGCGGCTCGACCCCGAGATTCGCCGGCACGGGGGAAGCATCGACAAATTGATCGGCGATGCCATCATGGCCGTGTTCTTCGCCACCGACAGCGTCGATCACCCGGCGGAACGGGCGGTGAAGGCCGCCGTCGCGATGATGGCGGCCCAGGACGGGCTGAACGCGGAGCTCGTCGCGAGCGGCCAGCGGCCGTTGCGGACCGATATCGGCATCCATTTCGGCCCGGCCATCTCCGGTAAGGTTGGCTCACGGGAAGGGCGCATCGACTACACCGTCATCGGAGACTCGGTGAACACCGCCGCCCGTCTCTGCTCGGCTGCCGCAGCCAGAACCCTCGCCTCGATCATCATCTCCACCGCGGTCGCGGAGCGATTGGGCGGGGACCACCCCCTCGAAGCCCTCGAACCGATCGCCCTGAAGGGAAAATCCGAGCCGCTCCGCCTCTTCGCCGTTCGGTAGCGCAGCTTCTGCCGTTTCTCTCGCGGCCCCGCGGCAGAACGAGATTTTGCATTGCAAAATTTTCGGTTGTATTTCGTGTCCCGGTGGGCTACCATGACTTCCATGGATGTGACGCCGTTTCTCGGATCGATGCCCATCTCCGGTCTCCGCGCCTTGGTTCCCGCTGTGATTCCTGGATTCGAAGGAATGTCGGATGGGGAGCGGGATGTTGCGTTGCAAAATATCCTCGGAGCTTCGGATATCGAGGCCCGGCGCACCGCGATTGTCGACCAGCTGCTGGCCGAGTGCGGGGTGGGGGAGGTCGTTCCCGGGATGTACGAACGGTTCCGGCGTCTTGTGCTGGATGCCGTGAAATTCATGCTGATGCGGCTCGACCGGCGACGCCTGATTCCGCTCCTGGTCGGCCAGTTCCTGCTGCCGGCCGATTCACCGGCGGGAAGACGGCTGTCCGAGCTTGCGCGTGCCCTTCCCGTGCTGCACAAGCTCGGCCAGATGATCGCGCGGAACGAACAGGTCGATCCTGCCTTCCGGGACTGGCTGCGGGAGCTCGAGTTCCGCAGGGGGGGAGAGGATGCCGCCGGCCTCGTTTCCTTCGCAGCCGCGGAACTGGCCCGGGCCCCGATTGGTGCCGAGATCGACTGGGCTGGCGATGTGCTTGCCGAGGCCAGTGTCGGTGCCGTTCTTGCCTTCTCCTGGGTCGGACTCGGGGGCGGACCGGTCCGGCGCGGGGTCGCAAAACTGGTGAAGCCCCAGGCGAGATCCCGCCTCGACGAGGATCTCCCGGCTCTCGATACCCTGGCAGCATGGCTCGACAGCCGTCGGAGCCTGTATGGCGATCTCGGTATCGACTATATCGGTGTCCTCCGCGAAGTGAGGGACGCCCTGGCCGCCGAGACGGATCCCACCCGCGAACAATGTCATCTCCACGAGGCACGGGAGCAGTATGGCAGCCTCGCCGGTATCCGCATCCCGAGCGTGTTTCCGTTCTCCACGCCGACGTTGACGGCGATGGAGCGCCTCGACGGCGTTCCCCTTCCTGAAATCGAGGCCCCAGGCTCGATCCGCCGTGACCTCGCCGCGCGGGCATTCGGCGCGATCGTTCTGCATCCGCTCCTGTCGGATGCCGCGACGACACTGATCCACGGCGACCCGCACGCCGGGAATCTGCTCGCGATTCCGGGGCGGGTCCCCGGCGCATGGGAGATCGGCCTCATCGACTGGAGCCAGTCGGGTCGTCTGGAACGCCGTCAGAGAGCAGGCCTGCGAACCATGATGCTCGGCTTCATGCTGGGGGAACGCGGGGTCGTGCGAGGCGCGGTCCGTGCGCTTCTCGCCGCTGCTGGCCCGGGTGCGACCCTCGAAGCTCACCTGCGGGTGTCGGTTTGTGCGCGGCCGCTCGGCCCGGGAGCCGCCTTCGAAGCCGCTCTCGACCTCATCGATCGGCTGGTGATCGACGGTTTCCGATTTCCACGGCCGCTCCTGCTGTTCCGGAAAGCCTGGTTCGCCCTCCGGGGGGTGCTGAAACAGCTCGATCCCGCTTTCGATCCCGGTCCGGCACTTCTTTCGGCGATGGGTCGCCGCCTGGTTTTCGATCTTCCCCGGCGGCTGGTGCGCGGCTCGCCGCTCGGTTGGATGGCACCGTCCGCGGCGCCCTACCTCTCGGATGCGGATCTCCTCCGCCTCATCCTGAGCGCTCCGGCGGCCTGACCTCAGGGCCGGGCGTCGGGGGCGGGAGCCGTCGTGAAGGCGTAGTCCTTCGACACCGTCTCGGTCGTTTCGAGCCCGTGCCGGCTGGCGACAATCCGGAAATGATACGTGGTGTCGGGCCGCAGGTCATACAGCTGCATCCGATGCCGTGTCTTGAGCTCGGTGTCTGTGTAGGTCGAGAAGCCATACCGCGTGTCGGTGCCGTACTCAATCCGGCCGTCGGCATCGATGTCGCTGATCCACTCCACGGTCGCCGCGTCGTGGTCGACGAGGGGCACCGAGACCGACACGACCTGGGGCAGCGGCACGAGGCTGACGTCGAGCAGGCTCACCGTCATGTTGTCCTCGATGCTCACCGATCGCGAGACCAGCGTCAGGCCGCCATCCGCCGTCTTCAGCAGAACGCTGTAGGCGCCGGGCTTCACCGACGCCGCATACCGGCCGTCGGCATCCACGGCCACTTCCTGCATCGAGCCGTCGGCACCGCGCAGGAGAATGACGCTCCCGAGGGAGGCAGGTACACAGCCGGTCAGCATCCCCGCAGCCGCCCGTTCCCCGTCCGTGCCGGCCGATCCGCCGCACCCCGACACCAGGGCCGTCAGGCCGATCAGGACCAGCATCTGAAGGAATATGCGTTTGCAGATACTCATGCGCACCTCGTGCCGTCTAATACCGCTGGCCGGTCGGGGCCACCTCGACCCGCGTGGCTGTCAGCGTCCCATACCCGTTCTTCGAAATTTCCATGTCATAGGTGCCGGCAGGAATATTGTAGATGATATATTCACCCATGCTGTCCGTCACCGTTTTCAGGCCGCGCTGCCGGATCTTTACCGTCGCCCCGACGATCGGCGCGCCGGTCCGCTCGTCCGTCACCCGACCACGCAAAACCCCGAGCCGCAGATCGATCGCGACCTTCAGACGCTGGAAGAACAGCCCCTTCGCCTTCGACCGGATCCGCCACTCGCCTTCCTCGAAGGTCAGCGTCATCAGCTCCGAACCGGTGTCTTCATACCGCCAGCGCCAGTTGCCGGTCAGGGCCGAGAGACGGTAGTTCATGTTCACGAGCACCTGTTCCCCCTTGAACTTGAACGTGTGGGGGTGCAGGATCAGCCGGATGTCCCGGTAATCCCGCAGCGAGTCGTCGAACATCTTCACGAAGTCGAACCAGGTGTTGCCGAACCAGTCCTTGTATTCCCGGGAAATATGGTCGCGCAGATAGATGTTGTCCCGTCTTGCCATCGCCGTCGACAGCTGCTGGAGGAACGCCCGGATCTCGTCGATCTTGCGGTGCCGGTTGTAGATGACGAACCGCTCGTGGAAGATCCGGTCCCGCCGGCCGACCGAGTCGATGGAATGGATCGTCGCAAAGAGTTCCGGGAACGTCGGGGTCGGGATCTTGACCTCGAAGAACCCATCCCGCCCCTCGCGCAGCGCGTAGACGAGATCCTTGTTGATGTACAGCTCGAACCGGTCGGTGGGGCGCGGGTAGGGGGTCAGCTTCAGCCGGACGTGAAGCAGCCTGGGAGCCGCATCCGAGCCCGGGTCGATGATCCGATACCCGTCCTGGTCGGTCTCCATCGTGCCGACGAACCGGTCGTTGATCAGCACCGAGTCCACCCGGTAGCCGATCTCTGTCGACAGCCGCCGGTGGAGGGTGTCGAAGTTGCGGAGCCAGGTGTTGAACCGGCGCCAGTCGTCATACTCACGACGGGCATCATACGCGGTCAGGGGAGTGACGTTTCCCTGGGCATCCACGTCGACGCCGTATCCTTCAGGAATATCGGTCGATGTATTTGCCCCGGTCGGCCGGAACGGCGCCTTTCCCTTCAGAGCCCGCACGAGATCGCGTTTCTCGTTGGACAGATATACGGCTTCGCCGTTCGTGACCGCGAGGTTGCCATGGCGCCCCTCGATCTCGACGCTCTGGGAATCCCGCGCCGCGATGAACAGGGCCGCCTCGTGGACCCGGACGGCTAGCCTCGGCAATGAACCCGCGGGCCGGATCGCGAACCGCACCCCCGAACCCGGCTTGATCAGGAGCAGATTGTCCGTCGACCAGGCCACCACCGCGTAGCCGCGCGGACCGGTCCGGATCCCGTCGCCGTCGATGAATACCTGGCGCTGCGCGACCCGCTTCCAGTCGGCCTGATCGGCATGGCTGAAGTAGACGGGGCCGTCGCTGAACACCAGGACGAGCTGGTCTCGTACATACCCGTCCGTGCTCACCGAGGCCGCCAGATCGGGATTCTCCGCGGCAAGCGCTGCCGGAACCCGGCAGGACAGCCCTGCCAGGACGGCCACGAGAATCACCGCCAGTCTGACCGCGGATCGGCAGATCCAGCTGGTTCCTGATGGTGCTATTATTTGTGCTATATTATAGAGAATATTCATCAGAACGACCTCAGATACCGCAGCCGAGCCGAGTAATCGGCATACTCCAGGCCAGCCGTCCCGAACGTGTTGTTCGAGCCTTCGAAGCTGAGGATCAGCCGGGCCATGTTGTTGTATTCCTTCGTCAGCGCGAGGTTGACGCGGTCGTGGGTCGAGTCCGTCGCGGAGCGGCCGGGATCGAGCCGTTCATGCGTGTAATCAAGATTCATCGAGACGTCCTCATGGAACTGGGACCGGCCGCCCAGACCATACACCTGCGTCACGTCGCTGCCGCCGAGCCGTTTGTAGTTGAGCTGCTCCCGGCTGGCCAAGCCATACAGCTGGCGCATGGCGTCGTATTCCCAGGTGAGCCGGACGTCGTATTTGCTGATGTCGCGGTCGTTTGCGTTCGTGATCTTGTCCTTGTCGATCGTCGAACTGAGCGCCGCGAAGTAGCGCAATGCCCCGGCCTTGTGGTTCAGCTCCATCCAGAGCAGGTCCCGGTACCGGTCGACGAAGTTGCCGTTGTCGGAATACTCGCGCAGCGGCTGGAAAAACAGATCGACACGCAGGTCGCGGTAATAGTCGCTGGGCTTGAGCGTGATCTGGAACTCGGGCTGGTCGCGCACCAGGGTGGCCCGCTTGTAGTTCGCCAGATTGTCCCGCGAGGAGCGGCTTCCGAAGCGAGTCGACACATACCGGTTCAGCTCGTAGAACACCCGCCCGTAATACGCCCGCTCGTCACGAGGCCCCTCGCCGATGGCGCTCAAGAAATCCGTGTCCCCGGCCTCCACGCCCGCCTCGACCTTGTAATTCTCCCGGCCGTACGAAGCCGAGGCGCGATACGCCTCGCCCTTCTGGTTGCCCATCTCGTCGCGCCGGTCGTAATCCGTGTTGCTTCCGGCATACTCGCCGCTGACGTAGATGTTCTCCGTGGGTCGCAGCCCGACATCGAACGAGTAGACGCGGTTCGCCATCGTCGGCAGGTCCCTGTCCGACCCGGGGCTCTCATGCACATCCTTTGTCGTGACGGCGTTGAGGCCGATCACGGCTGACTCGTCGGAGCTGTGCTCGACACGTACGCCGCCGATGAACCGCGGGTTCTTGAGATCGTCCTTCTCGACAGCCCGATACCCCGTGAAGCCGCGCACCTCGGTGTTGTCGAACTTCTGCACGCCGTAAAAACCCATCACCTGCTGCGTCATCGAGTAGTTCGAGAACTCGGGATACGAGTGGCCGAACGCGAGCAGCGAGCGCGGCGTGCGCGACTCGAGCGTCAGCTGGTTCAGCGTGAACCCGTCCCGGTAGGCCCGCTTGTCGTTCGTGTGTGTCGTGTCGGCCACCAGCGACAGCGAGTCCCCGTTGTGTCGCGTGGTGAACAGCTCATACCGTAGGTTCTGTTCGTAGAACGTCCCCCGGTCGAGGCTCGAGTTGTATTTCGCCTTGTCGACGGTGTTGGCGTAGAAGCTCGTGTCGGTATACAGGTTGGAGATGAAGACGAGCTGGTCCTCGCGCTCGTTCAGATCGGTGTATCCGGGCGGCAGCCGGTCGATCACGGAAAGGCTCGTTCCCGTCTCGGGCGGCCGGACGGTCGATGCGGGGAAGAACGGCACCCGGTGCGAGCCGTACAGCGCATCGCCGCGCCCGTCGGTCGGCAGGGGCGGCAGATCGTTTGCGGCCGTTTCCGTCAGGGAACGGCCCTGCTGGAGCTCGGGGATGTTGCGGGGGTTGAAGTTCGTGAACACGCCGGGCGGCGCCGACAACGGCTCCTTGACGAGGGTGTCGTCACGCCGCCAGGTGTCGATGCTGCTTCCCGAAAAGCCCGAGCCCAGGAAAAAGACGGACACCGCCAGAGCGCCCAGAAGCGTCCTGGCGATGAACGGGTTGCGCGGGGGCGTGTGGCCCGGTCGTGTCGGTGGTGGGCGTTGCATTTCGGCTCGAGCGGCGGCTCGCCCTCCCTAGGCTCAGCGTCCGAAGATCAGGGGCGACGGATTGATCGTGCGACCGTTGCGGCGGACCTCGAAGTGCAGGTGGTTGCCGGTGGCAACGCCCGTGGCGCCGACCCCGCCGATCGTCTGACCGGCCCGGACCGTCTGGCCGCGCTTCACGCGGATCGAGCTGCAGTGACCGTAGCGGGTCGAGAGACCGTTCGGATGGCGGATCACGACGAGCTTGCCGTAGCCCGAGAGCCAGCCGGCATACACGACGGTGCCGCCCATGGCCGCCGAGATCGGGGTGCCGCGCGGGGCCGAGATGTCGATGCCGGCGTGGAACAGCCGCTTGCGATACACGGGATGCTTACGCCAGCCGTAGCTGTCCGACTGGCGGCCGCGCACCGGCAGGACCATCCGGGTGCTCACCTCGGCCTTGCGGGAGGTGACCTGCATGACGCGGTAATACTTCTTGTTCACCGGCACGTTCACCTGCTGACCGTTTTTGAGGTTCGAGGAGCTGAGCGTGTTGTGAGCGAGGATGTCGGAGATCGACGTCTTGTACTGGCGGGCGATCGTCGAGAGGTTTTCCCCGTTCTTCACCGTGTGGGCGACGAGGCGGGTGTCGGCGTCGAGAGCCGGTTTCTGGGGCTTGGGGGCTTCCTGGACCACCGGCTTCGCAGCCTGGGTAACCTGGATCGTCGGTGTCTCGGGAACCGCAGCGGCCTTGGGAGTGAGCGTCGGGACGACGGGCTTCGCGGCCGGCGCCATCGCGACGACGGGGCGGATCATCGAATTCTGCTGGGCCGCGGCTTTCGCTTCGATCGCCTTGGCGATGGAGGGCTGCAGCTCGATGGCGGGAGCCTGGGTCTGGGGAGCGGCCTTGGCGGTGGCGACGTTCTTGGGAGCCGTCGGGATGGCCGCGGGAGCCGGCTTGGTAGAGGTTTCGTTCTGGACGATGGTCAGATTGGGCTTGTCGGGGGTGGCGGCCGCGATCTGCAGCGTGGGGCCCTTCACCAGGGCAAGATTCGCGGCGGGCTTGTCGATCTTGATCAGCGGCGGGGCGATGACGGGCTGGGCGGTTTCCCGGGCGATCGTCAGCTCCTGCTTTGTCTTCATCGGGATGTAGATCTTCTGATCCTCGATCAGGACGTGATTCTTCAGACTGTTCTCGCGGATGATCTCGGGAATCGTGGTGTTGAAGCGGCTTGCAATTTTGTTCAGCGAGTCCCCGGCCCGGACCGTGTAGGCCAGGCGGTTGTCCGTCATCGGGACGCGGATCTTCTGGCCGACCTTGATGTTGCCGGTCGTGAGGCCATTGCCCTGGGCGAGAACCGCGGATTTCGTGTCGAACATGTCGGCGATGCCCTTCAGCGAATCGCCCTTCTTGACCGTATACTCCACCCACGTGTCGAACGCCGGAATCGCCTTGCTGGCCAGTGCCGCGGCGGTCGCGAGGGGTTTGATCCCCCGGGCGGCGGCGGTGCGGAGCTCGGCCGTCTGAGCGATCTGGGCCACCTGGGACAGGGTGGCGGGAACGGCACCATGGCGGGCTTCGGCCTGCTGGAACCGGGAAACGAACGCGTTGTTGCGGAAGCGGCCTTCGACCTCGAAAGCGACGTCATCGCCCTTGCTCAGATACCGGTCGATGGCGATGGCCGACGTCTCCAGCGTCACGATCGAGAGCAGGACGAGAATCGAATAGTGTCGAGCTCTGAGTTTATTCCACACGGGGCGCGCTCCTTGCTTTGGTTTCCCGCGACCTTGCCGGATTTCCGGCCCTCCGCCCTGTCCGACGTCCCTGTCGGTTTCGGAAGAAGGAAAACGCTGTCGCAGTATTTCCATCGGCAGAGCTGCACCGATTCTTGAGAGGGTTTTTCCGGCCGAGGCGAAGGAGCCGGAAAAAAGAAAACCCGCCCATGTTCGTATGGGCGGGCGATGGACGTGATGAGAAGAGGGGTCAGGGCAACAGGTCGAACCTCGCGAACACCACTTTGGTCGTGTGGAGGGGGGACAGGTTCAGCCAGGCGGACCGGTCGGCGACCACCCCCGTGCGGTTGGCGAACAGCAGCCCGCCCGGGGTCGGAATCGTCTCGAACGGCGTGATCCGGCCATCGGCCTCGATCGCGAACAGCATCCGGGCCAGCGGCTCGCGCGAAGCATATCCGCAGCCCACGGCCCTGCCATCCGGCAGAAAGCCGATCAGACGAGCCCCGTCGAGCGCCGGACCCGAGGCAATCAGCTCGGTGATCTGGCCGTTCCGGTCGATCCGTGTGAAGCGGTTGTAGAGATCCTCGTCGCCGAGCCCGAGAAAACAGACGTTTCCGTTGGCGTCGGCGGTGATTCCCAGAGATGTAGGCCAGGTGGCGTTCCGGACAGGGGTCCCGTCGAATCCGAACCAGTAGAGCCGTGCCGTGGCGTAATCCGCGACGACCAGGCCGTCCTCGAGGGCGAGCAGGCCGTCGAACTGAACGGGATATCCTTCCTGCCGGGGCAGAGTGAACTGCTCTTCGACCGTTTCTCCGATGACGATGGATGCCGCGCGTTTTCCGGACTCGATCGTCCAGAGCCGGCCGTCGGGCAGCGCCGCCAGATCCGTGTATTCCCCGGCCGGCAGGCCGATCGTTGCCACCACCCGGCCCTCGGTGTCCAGTCTGACGATGCGGGCGTTGACGCTGTCGAGAATGGCCAGACCGCCGGGAACCGCCTGCAGGGACGCCGGTCCGACGACCGGGCCGTCCGAGGCGAGACGCGCCGAAACACCGAACTCCGCATCACCCGTGCCCTCCTGGAACTCGGCGGTCTGGGCCGGTGCGGCCAGAGCGGAGCCGGCGGTCGCCAGAGCCACCGCGATACTTGTGAGGATGCCGATTGTCCGGAGAAAACGCGCCATCATGCCCCGACCTCCCGATGAAATCACGCTGATGATACATCCTCCGGCCGCACGGATCAAAGCCGCCTGGGCCCCAGGGCCTCGAAGCCGGCGAGGACGTCGAACAGTTCTTCCGAAATCGCGGCCTGGCGCTGCTCGTGATACTCCCGGCCGAGTGCTTCGAGGAGGTCGCCGATGTTGCGTTCGGCCCGCTGCATTGCGGCGAGACGGACCGAATGCTCGGCCGTGCCTGACCGGACGCAGGCCCGGAACAGGCAGGCGAACAGATGCTCCCGCAACAGCGCCTCGAGGATGGGGGAAAGCGCCTGGAGGGGCTCGGGAATGCGCCGCGAAGGCCACTTCCGGCCGCGCACGTCTGCGAGTCGGCTCGGGTCGAGCGGAAGAAGCGCATCCCAGGCGGGTTCGCAGCCAATGCCCCAGAGCGGGGTCTGATAAAAGACGAGAAGGCGCGTGATTTCCCCGCGTCTGCGCCGGCCGTCGATGTCATGAAGCAGGCAGCTCAACAGGCCCGGAATCGCATCGACCGACTCGGGGGCGCGCAGGGGCGGCTCGAGACGGATGCCGCAGTCCTCGAGCCGTCCGGCGACGAGCTCGCCGACCGGCCAGATGCATGCCCCGCCCGGAAGATTCCGCAGCCGCGCCTCGGTGAACCGGGCCAGCCGTTCGTTGAAATCCGCAGCCATGCCGTGATCCGACCCGAACACGATCGCCCCGGCCGGACCGGGCAGCTCCCGGCACAGCTCTTCCGGAACCGCAGTGCCGGCCGTCTCGAGAGCGGCCCGGAATCCTGTGTCAACCGTGTTTTCATACTCCTCGAGGGTCGCCAGGGCCCGCTCGAAGGGGCCGAGGCTGACGAGGGCGAGCGTTTTCATCGTCTTCACGACGGATTTCAGGCTCTCCGCGCTCCGGATATGATGCCGGATCTCGACGATCGTGCGACTCACGCCGGGCTCCCGGAGCCGGAGAGGGCATTCCGCAGCAGGGTCAGAAGCATTGCTTCGTCAGCCCCGGAAAGCGGTTCCCGACCGAGCAGGCGGCCCCGCACCTCCGGGGTGATTCCTTTCGCGGCGCCGGCGATCGTCTGCTGAGCTTCCTTCATCCGCTCCAGCGGCGTCTCTGCGAGCAGGCCGCGCGTGAGAGCGAGCAGCAGCAGGATCTGTTCGAGCACCTCGAACAGTTCCAGCGGCCCCTGCTTGAGGCATTCGCGAATCCGCCGCCCGTGCTCGATCGTCCGCCGTGTCGGCTCGTCGAGTCGGGTGCCGAACCGCGCGAACGTCTCGAGCTCCTCGAACTGGGAGAACCGCAGCTTCACCTCGGCCGCTGCGGCGTGATACGCGGGAAGCTGGGCCTTGCCGCCGACCCGCGAGACGGATCTGCCGATGTCGATGGCCGGAAAGATGCCTTTCTGAAACAGCGTCGGTGACAGATACACCTGGCCATCGGTGATCGAGATCAGATTCGTCGGTATATAGGCTGATATATTCTGCGCCTCGGTTTCGATGATCGGAAGCGCCGTCAGCGAGCCGCCGCCGCGTTCCCGGTTCAGATGCGTCGAACGTTCGAGGAGCCGGGAGTGGATGTAGAACACGTCGCCGGGAAAGGCCTCCCGGCCGGGCGGCCGCCGCATCAGGAGCGAGAGCTCGCGCCACGCCCGCGCATGGCTTCCGAGATCATCGTAGACGACGAGGACGTCGTGGCCGCGTTCCATGAACCATTCGGCGATGCTCGTCGCTGCGTAGGGGGCGAGATACTCAAGCCCTGGCCCCTCGGATGGCTCGGCGACGACGACGACGGAATGAGCCAGGGCGCCCGAGACGCGAAGCTCCCCGATTACCTTCGCCACGCTCGCGCCGCGCTGGCCGATGGCGCAGTAGACACAGAACACGCCGGTGTCGCGCTGGTTGATCATGGCCGCAAGGGCAATCGATGACTTTCCTGTCTGGCGGTCGCCGAGAATCAGCTGCCGCTGCCCGCGACCGATCGGGATCAGCGCATCGATTACCTTGATGCCCGTCTGGAGAGGCACCGTGACGGGCTCCCGGTCGGCGATTTCGGGGGCCGGCCGCTCAACCGGCAGCCGTTCCGAAACTCCGGTCGGACCGCCCCCGTCGAGCGGGTTGCCCAGCGGGTCGATGATGCGGCCCAGGAGCTTCTCGCCGACCGGCACGTCCATGACCCGGCCGAGCCGTTTCACGGGCATGCCGGCGGACAGCCCCTCCCCCCTTCCAAACAGAATGCAACCGACATGGTCGGTGTCGAGATGTACGGCGGCCCCGATGC
Organism: Candidatus Ozemibacteraceae bacterium; assembly: GCA_036567845.1. Taxonomy (GTDB): domain Bacteria; phylum Muiribacteriota; class Ozemobacteria; order Ozemobacterales; family Ozemobacteraceae; genus MWAR01. The sequence goes on from DATCTT010000085.1 coordinate 16,981, forward strand.
AGCCGTTTCCGAACCGGACCAGCTCGTCGAGACGCACCTCGGGCAGCCCGCGCACGATCGCGACCCCCGTGGAAATCCGTTCCAGGAACCCGGTTTCATGGGTGATGAGGCCTTCGGGAATGACCAGCTGGGCTTCGCGGTATGCCTGCACCGCCCGTGCCAGCGCCGGCCGCAACCCCTCCGGAGAGCCGGGGGAACGCAGGGACTCCCGGAGGCCCAGGTGGTCCGAGGTGTGCCGGAGAGCCTCGTCCACGGTTCTGACCGTTTTGGCCAGCAACCGGTCGGAGGGGGTGGCCGATGGGCGGGCGCTCCGGATGAGCTGCTTCTTCATGGGGTGTGTTCCTCGAGAAGTTCGTGCATGCGTGTCTCGAGCGCCGCGAGATACTCGGCGCAGGACCAGGCGATGCAGCGATCCGCAATATGCACCTCGATGCCGCCGAGCAGCTCGGATGCCGTCTCGAACCGGCAGGAGAGGGGAGCCGTGGCGCCGGCGGCATCTTCCGTGAAGAGACGGATGAGTTCGTTCCTGAGGCTTTCCGGCAGGTCGGACGAGGTGCGGACGAGAAGCCCATCCGGGGCGTTCCGCAGCAGTCCGGCCCGGCGCCGCCGCTCCTCTGTCGGGGTTTCCCGCCAGCGGCGGATGAATGCGCGCACCATCGCTTCCTCAAGCTCTGTGTCGCTCAGGTCGCGGATCAGGCGGCGCGTCACGGCGACCAGCTCGTCACCGGCCATCTCCGCGAACATCCGGCCGGCTTCTGCCTTTTCCTGTTCGATACGCTGTTTCCAGCCCCTGTTCAGCTCCTCGAGCTCCCGGCGCGTTTCCTCGGTCAGCCGGCTGCGTTCCGCCTCGATCTCCTCCTCGAGCCTGCGGTGCAGCTCGAGTTTCTGTCGTGTGTAGGCTTCCCGCTCTTCGGCAAGGGCTTTCCGGTCGTTTTCGGCCGCCTCCCTCGCCGCTGCGGCCTCGCGGACGGTCGTCTCGACCGCCCGTCGCCGCGCGTCGAGCGCCTCGAGAATCGGCCGGTACAGGACATGCCGCAGAATGACGACCAGGACGAAAAAATTCACGATCTGAGCGGCGAACGTGAACCAGTCGATCTGCATGGTCAGTGGGCCGCTTTCGCGATGAAGTGGGTCCAGAAGGGGTTCGCCAGCAGCAGGATCATCGCGATGACGAAACAGTAGATCGCCATTGACTCGATCATGGCCAGACCGACGAACAGGGTGCGCGTGATCGGGCCGGCCTCGTCGGGCTGCTTGCTCAGTGCTTCCAGAGCCGCGATGATCGCCCGCATTTCGCAAATAGCAGGAGCTATTGTTCCGAGACACATCAGGATGCCGGCCATGAGCATCGAGACGACGGCAATAAGGGATACTGGTTCCATGTCTCTTCCTTTCACCTGACCCGCACGAGGCGGGGACTGGACGGGCGGCGCCGGGAGGGCGCGGTTCAGCCGGACTCGTCGGACGGGTTTTCGGACGTGGCGGCGGCCAGGAACACCGCCGCGAGAAGCGAGAAGATGCAGGCCTGCACGAAGCCGGTCAGCAGGCCGAAGAGTTTCATGACAACGGGCACGAAGAACGGGGCCAGCGACAGCAGCAGCCCACCGACGAGATTCTCGCTCATCACGTTGCCGAACAGACGGATGGCGAGGGCTATGGTTCGTGATATATCGCCCATGATATGTAGCGGGGCAAGCAGGGGGTTCGGATGGCACAGCCCGGCCAGCCAGCCCCGCACCCCCTTCTGGATGACTGTGTATGCCGGTGTGGCGATGAACACGCAGAGCGCGAGTGCCGCCGTTGTCGAGAAGGAGGCGGTCGGTGGCTCGTAGAACGGAAGCACGATCAGCAGGTTCGCCGTCGCGATGAACAGGAACAGCGTTCCGAGGAAGGGCAGGTGGCGGTCGGGCTCGGCGAAGCCGATCTCGCGCAGCTGGCCGCGCAGCAGCTCAACGACCGTCTCGAGCAGATTCTGCCACCACGAGGCTTTCAGGTCGTTCGTCAGCCGCCGCGTGGCGAGCGCCGAGACCAGGATCAGAAGGGCCATGATGCCCCAGGTCGCCACGAGTGTCAGGTTGATCATGACGAAACCGACCCGCCAGAAGACGATCGCGTCAGGGCCGTGAATCATTTTCGCTGCCTCCCTTCGTTCGTTGCCCCATCTCCCGGTGTTCCCGGGATAGCCAGTTCCAGATTGAGATGAACCCCACCACCGTCCCGCCTGTCAGGCCGATGACCGGCCAGGGGATGCCCGACGGCCAGCGGCTGTGGATCCAGAAGCCTGCCGCCAGACCCATCAGTCCGGGAACGACAACCGACCAGCCGGCCTGGCCCAGGATGCGCAGGCCCGACCAGAAGCCGGCAACCCATGCCTCGTCCCGTCGCCTCCGCCGCTCTTCCCGCTCGGCGAGCCGGCGTTCGAGGCCCTCCAACGGGTGCTCCCCCGGTTTTCGCTCATCCATGGCCATGCACCTGCGAACTCTCTTTCAGGAACCGGCTCTCGAGACTCGCGAGAGCTGCCCTCAGATCCGATTCCGTGTTCCGGATGCGCGCCAGCTCTTCCCCGAGTGCCTTTCGCAGCGGTTCCACTCCCCGGGGCAGGATGACGTGCCGCACTGCGATTGTCACGACGGATCCGGCTTTCACGAGGATCCCCTCGTCGACAGCGGCTTCGGTCCGTTCCCCGCTTTCTGAAGTCAGGGTGAGGATGCCGGGAGCCATCGCATCCACCCCGTCGAGATGCCGGGGCTCTATTGTCCGTCGCCCGTCGGCGATTTCATATCGAACAGAATAAATTCCCGTGATGTTCAGAACGAGCCGTGTCGGCGTCCGTACCTGGACCGTCATCGACGATGCAGCCTCGATGCTCATGCGGCCCGCCCCGTACGGCCGGCTTTCGAAAATGCCTCGTCGATCGTGCCGATCATGTACAGATCCCCCTCGGGAACCTCTTGCAGCTCGTCCGCGAGGATCCTTTCACATCCGTCCAGCGCGTCCTGTAGCGCGACCAGTTGTCCCTTCACCCCTGTGAAATGCTCCGTCGTGCGGAAGGGCTGCGTCAGGAACCTCTCCAGGCGCCGCGCCCTGAAGACGACCCGGCGGTCTTCAGCCGAAAGTTGTTCGAGTCCGAGCATCGCGAGAATGTCCTTGATCTCGTCATACTGCGCCAGTGTCTCGCGCACCCGACGGGCGATCGTGTAGTGGCGCTCGCCGACGATGTGCGGGGCCAGCAGCCGCGAGTTCGACTGGAGCGGGTCGACCGCCGGAAAGAAGCCCTCCGAGGCTCTCCGCCGTGACAGCACGATCGTCGAGGAGAGATGCGAGAAGGTGTGGACGGCCGCCGGATCGGTCAGATCGTCGGCGGGGACATAGACGGCCTCGATCGCCGTGATCCCGGCGGTTTCGGTGCCGGCGATCCGTTCCTGGAGCTGCGCGAGCTCCGTCGCAAGCGTTGCCTGGTACCCGAGCCGCGAAGGCAGGTTTCCCATCAGGCCTGAAACCTCGGAGCCCGCCTGGATGAACCGGAAGATATTGTCGATCAGGAGGAGCACGTCGCGGCGCTGGTCGTCCCGGAACCATTCCGCCATCGTGAGGGCCGCATGGCCGATCCGGAAACGACAGCCGGGCAGCTCGTTCATCTGGCCGAACAGCAGGACCGTGTCGGGAAGCACGCCAGCGGCTTTCATCTCCCGATACAGCTCCTCTCCTTCGCGGCACCGTTCCCCGATGCCGCAGAAGATGCTCACCCCCCGGTGCCGCCGGACCATGCTGCCGATCATCTCCGTCAGCAAAACCGTCTTCCCGACGCCAGCACCACCGAACAGGCCGCTCTTGCCGCCTCGCTCAAGAGGCATCAGCACATCGATGACCTTGATCCCGGTCTCGAACACGCCCGAGGCCGTGCTTCGTCGCGCGAGCAGCGGCGGTTGGCCCAGGATCGGCTTCCAGGTGATGTCCGAAACCGGCCCCAGCCGGTCGATCGGCTGGCCGAACACATTGAACATCCGCGACAGCGTGCCGTTACCGACCGGGGCCCGCAGCGGCGAGCCCGTATCTCGGATCGGAACGCCCCGGGCCAGCCCCTGTGGCGGGGTCAGAGCGATCCCGCGCACTGTCCGGCCGTCGGCGTGGGCTAGAACCTCCATCTGGAAAGGTGTCTCGCCGTCCGTGGAGAGAATGGTGCCGATGGGTGGCAGGCCGTCCTCGAACCGCACGTCGATGACGGAACCGCGCACGGCGGCGATGGTCCCCCCGCGCGACCGGCCCTCCCGGATCGCCTCGCTCATGTACCCTCTCCGTCCGACCGCCGCGTGGGGCGGCTGGCCGTCGTTTCCTGATCCTCTGTCCTTACATTCTATCACACCCGTGCGATCACCGCTCTTTCCGCGGAACCGGGAATTGTGCTATGCTCCCGACGGTCCGGCAAAGTCTGGCCGGACCGTATCCCGCATCCGGAGGTATCGGATCCCGTGTCGAAGCAAGTGCCGGAGATGACCTGGCAGGACAAAGCCATCCTGGTGACCATTCCCGTGGTGGTTCTCGCCATTTTCGTGTTCGCAAATTATATCGGCCAGGATACAACCATCAGCGACGCATTCCAGCAGAAGATGCCGAAAGTGGTCGTGCGCGATGCCGGCCTCATCACGGCGCTGATTCAGCCTGACCCGGTTGCGACGGATACGCAGAAGTGCCGCCTCCGCTCGCGCGACGGCCAGACCGAATTCACCTTCGTCCACCACATCCAGGGCAGTGCCACCATGGCCCTCGCGATTGGCCGGCAGATCCAGTTCTACGGCGAATACCGATATGATCCCCAGGGCGGAGTCGTCGATGTTCCCTTCAAGGGAAAGAGCGGCCGGCTTTCCGGCTGGGCTGTCTACGAGAACAAGCGCTACTTCTCCACCGAGAACGACCCGCTGTGACCTGCCCCGGGCGAATCCCGGGCTGACGGCTTTCCACAACGGCTCAAAGAGCAGCAGCAACCCCATCGAAGGATGGGGTTGCTGTGTTTTTTGGACGGGGAAGTGCGATTCAGAATGGGAGACGATCCGCAGATGGCACGGCTGTCGCGGCTGAACGGCATGAACAGTGTCGCTGCAGCTGCGAATGCGGTCTTGTGACCTCCGTTCCTTCATTCGACCTGCGACCTGTGTGTCTCGGTGGCTGGGGGGGAATTTCTTTTGAATCACCACCAAAGCACAATGCCTGCCTTAAGGTGACTTCCGTCGTTCTTCGTGCCTTCGTGGCTTTGTGGTGAAATCGTCTCGATGCCTCTGTGGGTGACGTTCCATATCTTCGTGGTGATCCCTTCCGGGGCCGGGCGTTCGTTGACAAACTCGGCAGCCGTGCGTATGATGACCTGAAAGATTCTGACGGAAATCGTTTCCCAGAGGAGGAATACGCGTGACCCAGCGTAAGAATTACTTCATCGCGAAGGGGATGCAGAGCAAATTCGCAGGAACCATCCTGCTTCTCGTCTTCCTCATCACGGTCATCACCGCGTGCAACATCTACGTACTCGGTTCGTTCTTCCTGACGACCCAGGCGACGCTTAGCGAGGGCCAGACGGCCGAAAGCATGATGCGCCACTTCGTCACGGAACTGTGGCCCCGCCTCCTCCTGCTCGTGCTTGTGAACGTGATCATCGTTTTCATCGTGAGCATCATGTACTCGCACCAGTTCGCCGGGCCGGCCTACAAGCTGGAGAAAAGCATCCAGCGCATCGCCAGCGGTGATTTGACCTTCGAGATCCACCTCCGCCGCAATGACAGCCTCAAGGAGCTTGCGACGGCCATCAACTCGATGCTGTCCCGGTTCCGCGAGACGCTCGCCCAGGCCCGCGCCCTCAGCGACGACGTGGCCGACAAGCTCGGCACGGTCGGCAAGGACGAGAAGTTCGCCTCCCTCGCCCGGAGTGCAGCCGAGCTGCGCCAGATGATCAACCAGTTCAAGCTGGTTCGCGAAGGCGAGCCGGTTGAAACCGTTGCAGAGAGCAAGACGTCCGCTGATCAGGCCTGACGCTCGGTCGTAGAACGCAGACGGGCCCCCGGAGTCCAGGACT
>DATCTT010000086.1:0-7248 GCA_036567845.1 Candidatus Ozemibacteraceae bacterium
CGCGAATTCGCCGGCGCCCTTCTGGACGGCCGCGCCGAGCCCAACATGTGCCTCTCGTGGCTCCGGCGGCAGGCGCAGAAGAAAGCGAACGCCCTGCTCAAATGCATTCCCTGCGGCGTCGTCATCGCCGATGCCGAAAGCCGGGTCATCGAGTGCAACGAGCATTTCGCCCAGATGTTCGGGCAGGACGCCGAACGCGTATTCGAGGTCGTTCCGGGCATGGAGGGGGCGCACCTCGACCGCCTGATCCCCTTCCCCGAGCTGTTCCGGGCGGTGCTGCGCAGCGGCCACGAGCTGCACAAGGACACCCTCCAGGTTGAGGAAAAGGTGTTGAACGTCACGATCTTCACGATCGAGCCCCACCAGGTCGTCGGCGGCATCATTCTCGACGTGACGCGGGCCGAGACACACCGCGAGGAGATCTCCCGCAGGGCCGAGGAGGTCATCCGCAAGAACCTGACGACGGTCCAGGAAATTGCGGCTCTGCTTGGGGAGAACATGGCCGAGACCGAAATCCTTCTCCGCCGCCTGGCTGACGACTTCTCGAACCGCCAGGAAAACACGGAGCCGGAGGAGACTTCCGAGCCGCGTCTCCCCAACTGGAGGAAACCGGAATGAACGGCGCGCTGTTCCTCGATGTCGGCCAGGCCCAGTGCCCGAAGAAGGGCGAGCGGGTCTGCGGGGATGCGTTCCGGTCGCGCAAATTCCCGGCCGAGAACCGGGTCATCTCGGTGCTTGCGGATGGCCTCGGCAGCGGGCTGAAAGCGAACGTGCTCGCGACGATGACGGCGACCATGGGGCTGAAGTTCGTCTCGGCTGATGCCCAGATTCTCCCCGCCGCCGAGATCATGATGGAGGCGCTGCCCGTCTGCCGGGTGCGGAAGATCAGCTACGCCACCTTCACGATCATCGACTGCCGCATGGAGTCCCGGACCCGCGTCATCGAGCTCGATAACCCGCCGTTCATCCTGATCCGGAACGGCGAGCCGGTTGACGTGGCACACCGGGAGCTGGTCTCGCCGAAACACCGCGACCGCGTACTGCGCGTCTCGGAGTTCGAGATGCAGCCGGAGGACCGGATCGTCGCCTTCACCGACGGCATCAGCCAGGCCGGTCTCGGCACCGACCGGCATCATCTGGGCTGGAAGCGCACCGGCGTGGCCGGGTTCCTCTGCCGGCGCATCGCCGCCGCCCCGACGGTTTCGGCCCAGCACCTTGCCGAGCAGCTTTTGCGGGAAGCCCTGAGCCAGGAGGCCGACGGCTGTGCCGGGGACGACATGACCGCCACGGTGCTGTATTTCCGCCAGCCGCGCCGGCTCCTCGTGCTCTCGGGGCCGCCCTACGACCAGGCGCGGGATACCGAATACGCCCGCATGATCGACGAGTTCCCCGGCCGGCGAGTCATCTGCGGCGGCACGACGGCCAACATCGTCGCCCGGATCCTGCACCGGGAGATCGAGACGGTGATCGATTCGGGAAGCCGCACCCTGCCGGCTTTTTCGCGGATGCCGGGAACGGATCTCGTCACCGAGGGCATCCTCACCCTGACCCGCACGGCCCAGCTGCTCGAGGGCGATCTGCAGCCCGGCGAGCGGAACGCGGCGACCTCGCTCGTCGAGCTGTTTCGGGAAAGCGATCTGATCGAGTTCGTCGTGGGAACACGCATCAACGAGGCCCACCAGGACCCGACCCTGCCGGTCGATCTCGAGATCCGGCGCAATATCGTCCGGCGCATCGCCGCGGCGCTTCGGGACCGCCTGTTCAAGGAAGTCTCCGTCCGGTTCATCTGAATCCGAAAGGATATATATGAAAAAATATACCGTTTGCATCTGCTCCGGGACGACTTGTTTCGTCATGGGGTCGGCCGAGCTCCAGACCCTTGCCGACCACCTGCCCCCCGAGCTGAAGGACCGGGTCGAGATCCGGTTTTCCCACTGTCTCGGGCTGTGCAACGACCGGAATTTCAGCCGCGCGCCGTTCGTCACGATCGAGGGCGAACCGATGGGCGGAGCGACGATTCCGGCGATCATCGAGCGGCTCGGGAAGCTTGCGTCCGGGAATGCATAAGGAGCGGGAATATGCTGTTCGAAAATGATGCGACGCGGATCCGGAGGGAAGTCATGGTCCGGATCGCCCGCGCTTTCCTCGAGGGGAATCTCGTCCGCGAGATCGACCGTATTCCGCTGGAGATGCGGCCCCGGAATGCGGAAACGGTGTCGCGGTGCTGTGTCTACAAGGATCGTGCCGTCATCCGGTACCGGTGCCTGGCAGCCCTGGGCGTCGGCTTTGACGAGGAAAAGGACGAGCTGACGCCCCTGTCAGCGTTCGCGCAGCAGGCGCTGGACCGGAAAAAGATCGAGGGGCCGGTGCTGTCGGTTCTGGAGATCGCCTGCCACGCCTGCGTCAAGGCCCACCACAAGGTGACGGATGCCTGCCAGGGGTGCATCGCCCGGCCGTGCGTCGTCAACTGCCCGAAAAAAGCGGTTTCGGTCGTGGACGGCGTGTCCCGCATCGATCCGAAAGCCTGCGTGAACTGTGGCAAATGCCAGAAGGTCTGCCCCTTCAACGCGATCGTGAAAATCCCCGTTCCGTGCGAGCAGGCCTGTCCCGTCGGGGCGATCGCGAAAGACGCGCAGAACCGCAGCGTCATCGATTTCGACAGATGTGTCTCCTGCGGGCGATGCATGCGGGCTTGCCCCTTCGGCGCCGTGCTCGAACGCTCCGAGCTGCTCGACGTGCTCAAGGCCCTGCGCGGGCCGCGGCCGGTCGTGGCGATTCTCGCCCCTGCCGTCGTGGGCCAGTTCCCGGGCTCTCTCGAACAAATCGTGGCCGGCATGAAACGCCTCGGCTTCTCCGGGGTCGTCGAGGTCGCGCATGGAGCTGATCTCGTCGCTCGGGCCGAGGCTGCTGAATTTGCTCACCGGATGCGCGGAGGGGCGACGTTCATGACCTCTTCCTGCTGCCCCGCCTACGTGCAGGCGGCGAAGCGTCATGTGCCGGGCCTGATGGCGCATGTCTCGGACACCCCGACCCCGATGCACGTTTCAGCCGAGGAGGTTCGAAAGCGGAATCCCGAGGCGTTCGTGACCTTCGTGGGTCCTTGCGTCGCGAAGCGGTTCGAGGGCCGGAACGATCCCATGATCGATGCCGTACTGACGTTCGAGGAGCTTGGCGCCCTGTTCATCGCCGGCCAGGTCGATGTCGCGGCCTGCCCGGAAGAGCCGCTGGAACAGCCGGCTTCGGCCGAGGGCCGGGGCTTCGCCATCCAGGGCGGGGTCACGAAGGCGGTGCAGGCGTATGCCTCGCCCGATACGCCCCTGAAGCCTGTCTATATCAACGGCCTGACACGCACGACCCTCCTGCAGCTAAAGGCCTTCCTCTCCAGCTGCCCCGGCAATTTCGTCGAGGTGATGGTCTGCGAGGGTGGCTGCGTCGCCGGTGCTGGCGTTGTCGGCCAGGCTCAGGTATCGGCACAGAAGATCCGCCTCCTGACCGATTCCAACGTCACGCGGAAAGCAGGCGGATGATCCTTGGCACCACTTCCGCGGCGTCTCCCAGAAGGGCGATATCCGACCAGCCCAGGATGGGGGCCTCGGGATCCCGGTTGACGGCAACGATGCGGCCGGCCCCTTCCATGCCGACGCGGTGCTGGATCGCGCCTGATATTCCGATAGCAATATAAACCCGGGGACGGACCGTCTTCCCCGTCTGGCCGACCTGGACCGCGTGCGGGAGATACCCTTTCTCCATTGCGGCACGCGAGCACGCGACTCCCACGGTTACGTTCCAGCGGCGGGCGATCGCTTCCGCCAGCGGCCTGGCAAGGGTTTCCACCCGTCTGGCATCGCCCAGTCCGGCCCCGACCGAAATCAGCACGTCGCACCGCTCGATCGAATCCGCCGGACCCCCGCCGGCGTCATGGAGGGTCCGGACAACCCGGATGTGATCCGGAGCGGATTGCGGGCTGCACACAACCCGCTCGACGGGGGCGACGGCCCCGGTGTGCCGTTCTTCGGGAAAAATACCCGCCCGTGCCGTCGCCATCTGCGGCGAGCCGTTCTCATGGCCGCGGAGGGAAACGATCGTCGCCATGATGTTCCCTCCGAGCGCCGGCCTTGTCTGGTGCAAAACCTGACCGAAAACGGCCCGCTTTCCCTCCACCGTTCCGGTGAAATCACGGATCCCGAGCCCGGTGCAGTCCGCCGTGAGGCCCGCGCCAAGCCGGGCGGCCAGCAGCGGCGCGACGACGCGGCCATGAAGAGAAGCCGGAATGAGGACGATCTGCGGGCGCCGCCGGCGGATCAGCTCGCCCAAGGCTTCGGCAAGCTGCTCCTCACGCCAGGAACCCGATTCCGGTGCTCCGGCCCCGGGGCAGAGGACGACAATCGTATCGGCACCGCAGGCGGAAAGCGTTTCGGTATCGAGACGAGGGCCTGTTTCCGGCACGCAGGCTGTGTTGCCGACTCCGAGCCGGCGGGCAAGGCGACGGCCGGCGGAAACCAGTTCGCGGCTTCCTGCCGAAACCGACGTTCCCTCGGGCTCGCAGACGATGAGGCATTCGCCCTGATAATACGCTTCTGATGCCGATGCGGCCTCTTCCGGGGTGTCGGAGTCTTTCACCGCCCCGCTTCCGGACTTCACATACGTTTCGAGCTCCGTCAGAATCTGCTTCAGCCGTGCATCATCCGCGACCGGCCCACCCAGATCGAGACGGACCGCCTCGCGGTGCCCGGCATCCGGCGAGAAGATCTGCACCACCCGCGTCCAGGAGCCCGACAATCCCGTCCGGTCGCGCGGGAGGCCCAGATCGGCGTTGCTCCACTGGCGTATCTGCGCCGTTCCGGCTTCGATCAGGCGGGAAAGGGGCAGAAAGGCCGGTGGCATCGGGGCGTAACCGGTGAGCGTCACCAGCGCGGGCGGCCGCTCGACGTGAAACAGGCGGGTGCCGTCAGCCAGGACAGTGTTGATGCCGAATCCGTGAGGCCGTTCTGCGGGAAATACCAGCTCCGATGCATGTGGAATCACGGGCAGGTCGAGAAGCGAGGCGATCTGGAGCGGAACCTGGGCTGTGTCGCCGTCGGGGCTCTGCATCCCGGCGAGGAAGACCGTCTCCTCGCGGCGGCGGTCGCCGAGAATCGCTGTCAGTGCGGCTGCGAGGGTGTGAGCGGTCGCCAGGGTGTCCGAACCCGCAAACGCCGCGTCCGAGATCAGGTGGGCCTCGTCGGCTCCGTAGGCGACCGCCCGCCGCAGCACCTCCTCGGCCGCCGCCGGCCCCATCGAGACGGCGATGACCCGGCTTCCGAACCGCGCCTTCAGCTCGAGGGCCATCTGAAGAGCCCGGTCGTCCAGGGGGTTGGCGATCATATGCAGCCGGTCGCGGCGAAGCGTGCCGCGCTCGGTGTCCCAGGCGTCCTGCGGGATCCGCTCGATGTCCGCCACGAACTTGATCAGAACGACGATCTGCTTGGGGGCGGCGTTCATGCCTGATAACCCTCCGGGATCATGTTGCCGGGGTTCAGCCGGCCATCGGGATCGAACGCGTGCTTCACGCCCGCGATCGTGCGGAGCCCTTCTTCGCCGGTCATCAGGGCGAGATAGGGAACACGGTTTCCCGACTCGTCGGTGATGGTTTTCTTGCCGACCCCGTGTTCCGCCGAGATCGTTCCACCGGCCGCCGCAGCCTGCCGGGCCAGTTCGAGGTAGCGGCGCCGGGCGGTTTCCTGCTGCTCACGGTTCTCGGGCAGAAAGTTCATGTGCAGGTGATGGTCGCCGATATGCCCGAACAGGACGAATGCCACGCCTGTCGCGGCGGAATCCTCGTATGCCCGGACGATCTCACGGAACCGGTCGCCCGGGACGGCGAGATCCATCCCGAGTTTGCCCATCCGGAGCCTGACCCAGGCGTTGATGGCCTCGGGAAGCGCGTGCCGGAACTTCTTCATCTCTGCAAGATCCCGTCCGATCGCCGTCCAGTCCGAGAGGGCGTGCGACGCTTCCAGCGCCTTCCGCCAGGCCATGGCCGTAGCGGCTGAGGGGAAGGGGTTGTGGCGCCCCGCCGGTTCATACGCAAACTCGAACAGGATCGCCCCCTGCGCCTCGCCCGGGATCGCCGGAAAGGCTGTCCGCATGAAGGTGAGTGAGCGCGCATCGAAGAACTCGATGCTCAGCGGCATTTTGCCGTCGATGCCGGCCCGGAGCCGGTCGGCAAAATCGAGGCTCGCCCCGAGCGTCGGAAAAAAAGCCGCGGTTGCCGCCAGGTGGCCGAATCTCGGAATGAGGGCGATCTCGACCTCCGTGATGACGCCCAGCAGTCCCTCGGCCCCGATGAACAGATCGACGAGATCCATGCCCGGAGCGAGATACAGACCCGCTGCGTTCTTCGTCCGGGGCATCCGGTAGCTGGCGGGGATCGGGAACCGCCAGACCCGCCCTTCCACCGCGAGACACCCCTCAGCCTGAGTCGCGAACGCCTGGCCTCGGGCAAGGTGACAGGGGGTGCCATCCGGCAGTACGAGCCGGAGGCCGTTGACCCAGGCGCGGGTCGGTCCGAACCGGAAGCTGCGGGCGCCGCTCGCATTCGTCGCCACGGTTCCGCCGATCATCGCCGACATCTCGGTCGGATCGGGCGGATACAGAAGGCCGAATCGCTCGAGCGCCTCGTCGAGCTCCGAGAGGCGGACGCCGGCGGGCACGATGGCGCGCTTCCCTGCGGAATCGAGAAAAAAGCTGAAGTCCCGCCGATGAACCTGCTCGAATCCCACGGGAGGCCGTTCCGATGCCGGGTGCCGCACCTGTTCCATCGAAACCACCCAGCCTCCCGAGAGGGGAACGCGTGAGCCGGTGATCGAGGTCCCGGCTCCCGAGATCGTGACCCGAGCCCCGGCGTCGTTCGCCTGGCCGAGGATCCAGGCGACTTCCGCTGCGGAGCGGGGCAGAAAGACCCGTTCCGCGTTCCCCGTGAAGGCGGAGGATTCATCGCGCAGATAGGCGGCGATCTTTTCGGGGTCTTCGAGAACGTGTATGTCAGGTTTCATGGATGACTCCGCGGTCGTGGGGAAACTCTCCCCGATGATTTCCGACAATATGCCACGATTCCGGTCCGGAGTGGAGTATCGTAAGCAGGATCGGAGGTGAAACATGGGGCGTGGCGTTGGGGGCTTTCGTTGGTTGCCGCTGCTGATGCTGCTGATGGCGGCTCTGGCCTGCTCTGCTTGGGCGGGTGGTGCCGCCGGGGCGGGGCGCGGCGCG
>DATCTT010000087.1:0-2211 GCA_036567845.1 Candidatus Ozemibacteraceae bacterium
GCCTGGGTGTTTGGCGGGCGGGCCGGTTATTCCTGCTGGGCCTTCAGGAACCGCTCGCGGTCATCGACCATCTTGCTGACTTCCTGACGCACGTTCTGCTCGAACGAGGTAACGGCCTTGAAATAGTACAGGATATTCCTGGTTTCGGAAATCTCTTCGAGAGAGGCGATCTGGTTGATCTGCACCTTCACACCGTCCCTGATCTGTTCTATTTCCTGGACTTTCTTTTCGATCAGATCCCAGCTGACGGGGTAGTGGGGATTGTCGGCGTTCTGATAGGCGGTGAACACAACGCCCCAGATATTCGCCCAGCGGAACATGCCGTCGGTCAGCTTCTTGCCGTCCATGGCCCAGAGCGGGTTGAGCGAAGCCAGGGCAAAAAACGCAATGATCATTCCTCTGAAGATGTTCTTCACGAAAATGACTCCTTCTGCTTGAGATTGGCGGAACTAAAAGCAATTTCAATGCCAGAAGAAAAATCGCCTGTTGGAGCGGCTTTGCGTGGAAGCGCGGGCGAAGACTGCTCGAAACTCGTCAGGCTGGTGACGGATTTTCCCGCGCTTCCGCCGGCTTCGGCTCTTCGCGAACGGCGAGGAGGAGGGCGGCGAAAATCAGGCCGGTGCCGGCGAGACCCACGGTGCCGGTGCGTTCCCCGAACATGAGCATCGAAAGGACGACGCCCGAAACCGGCTGCAGATACAACACGAAACTGGCGGTCGAAACGGGGATCAGGCCGAGAGCGCTGTTCCAGAGGCCGTATGTGACGACCGAGTTCAGAAGCCCCAGAAACCCGAGGGTCAGGCAGACCTTGAAATCCCAGATCCCGGTCCCGGCGATCGCGGTCTCGACGATCGCCACCGGAGCCAGCATCAGCGCTCCAAGAGCGAACGTGTCGCGGCAGGCGGTCTGCCAGGGATACCGCGCCGTGACTTCCTTCCCGAGGATGCTGTAGACCGACCAGGAGATCTGCGGAATCGTGACCAGCACCGTGCCGATGAGGGCGGTCAGGCCGACCGTCGAGGCTCCGCGCATGTCGCCGCACAGCAGCACCAGCCCTGTGAAGGCGAGGGCAGCCGCGACGAGATGACGCAGCCGCAACGGCTCGATCCGCCAGAACGCCGCGAGAAGCACCGTGAATAGCGGGGTGATGCCTGAAATCACCGACGAGACGATGCCGGGGGCCCGGCCGAGGCCGAGATTCATGAAGATGACCAGCACGAACGTGCCCCAGAAGGCCATCTGCCACATCCGGGGCCGGTCGGCTGGCGCTATGCCCTGGAGCGGCGCGGTGCGTGTCCAGGCCATCAGGATCAGCCCCGCGACGGCGAACCGGGCGAACCCGAACGTGATTGGCGGCACCTGAGCGAGGACATCCTTCGTCAGCGGATACGCGGCGCCCCAGATCGAGGCGGCAAGCATCACCTGGGCGATTCCTCGAAGTCTCGTGGTGGTCGACATGAAGCCTGGGCGTCAGGGATTCGTCTACGGCAGGTTTTGGAAACGACGCATCATTAGATGGGTGTAGGCGATGCTGACGGCGTCAGCCTCATTGTCATCTTTGGGGGTGATCCCAAACTCCGAGGAGATCAGGCGGATCACGTCTTCCTTCGAGGCCCGCCCCGAGCCCGTGATCGCGAGTTTGACCCGCGCCGGAGGGTAGAACGAGACCGGCAGACCGGCCTCGGCGGCGCAGAGCCGGGCGACGCCGCGCAGCTCCCCGAGCGCGATCGGCGTCTTCCGGGAGGTGCGTTCGGGGAGAAACACGTCCTCGATCGCCACCTCGGCGGGTCGGAAACGGCGGATCAGCTCGACGAGCAGATCGCGCAGCCGGAGCAGGCGGCCCGCCGGGTCGCGATGGGCGAGAGCGATGCTTGCACTCCAGACGACCCGGGGGCCACCGTCATCGAGCAGGCAGACGCCGAGGCGCTCGGCGAGGTCGAGGCCGAGAATCAGCGCCACTCAGGATGCCCCGTCGCCGTCCCGGGGATACAGGACGACCGAAATGCCGCTGACGATACCGGCCAGGACCGCAGTGACGTAGACCGAGTCGTAGCCGAGATACTGCATGGCCAGCAGCAGGCCGAAGAGAACGCAGCCGACGAACAGCATGCGCTTTTTTTCATAGGGTCGCATGGCGCTGCCCGCCTCTTACTGCGGAAGTCGGGGCATCGGAGGCCGGTTGCCGCTGCGATGGTGCCGGCGCTTGCCCCG
>DATCTT010000088.1:0-1550 GCA_036567845.1 Candidatus Ozemibacteraceae bacterium
CCCGCCGCCGCGCCAGTGCGCGAACGTCGACGCGCCGCAGGGCGGGCTTCTGGAACCCGCCCAGGCGGACCGGCGTCTTCGTGACGTTGTCGGCAACCTGCACCATCATGCGCTCCCCGGGGGCACGAGTTTCGACATGCGGATGCCCAGTCCTCGGGACCGGGCTGCCTTCTTGGAGGCGAGATACCGGTCGGCCGCGATCTGGTCGTTCAGCGGGTGCTGTTCGACGCTGCCGGAATCGCCGGTCGCCTTCTTCGGCCCGGCGGCGTTGTCGCGGATCTGTGTGTCGAGAGTCTCGGCCACGGTTTTCTCCCGTCGGCGGCCGACCATCGGCCGTCTACGGGTTACTTACGCGGCGAGATCGCAAAGTGGCGGGGCGCGGATGAAGATTTCTGCGGCAGGTTCTACGGGTAGAACATGGGAGCGAGATAGCACATGTATTCTGGGTCGGAATCGGATAGACTGGCCCCCGTTCTGATGGAAAGTGGACACCTATGACGGATACGACACCCAGTAGCCGAAGACTGGCCCAGACGTGGCCTTTCCCCCGCTACTATGCCTATCAGCGGAAGATGCGGGAGACGGCGAAGCACTGGTTCGACGGCAAGGATCTGCCGCGCGATCCGAAGTACGCGTTCATCCTGGACAAGTGGGAGAACTGGCCCAGCAACCTGATCCTGCCGGACGTGGTCAAGTACATCAAGCGACACAAAGCGATCTGCGAGAACGAAGGAAAACCGTTTCCGCTTCACAAGTACCTGCACCACGGCCTGAGCAGTCAGGCGATGGCGTTCAATCTCGTCGGGCCGCTCATCGTGCGCCATGACTACGATCCACTGCTGGCCGCGCTGCGATCCGTCGGGGTCTCGTGCGAGAAGCAGTTGGAAGATGCTGTGTTCGAGTTCGAGGACCGCAAGGTCTTCAACGAGGACTCGGGACAACCCACGTCCATCGACATCGCCCTGCGCGACGCGTCTGGGCGGCCGTTCGTATTCATCGAGTCCAAAATGATGGAGGCGGAGTTCGGCAGTTGCACGGTTCTCGGCATGGGCGATTGTGCCGGGAAGAATCCTCTGCCCGCGAAAACCGGCTGCTACCTTCACCACATTGGACGCCGGTACTGGACGCTGGCCGAGAAGCACGGGCTGGCCGATCTGATGAAGGGCGAACGCCAATGCGTGCTGGCGTTGAACTACCAGTTCTTCCGGGAACTGCTTTTTGCGCTGGAGTATGGCGGCATCTTTGTCCTGTTGCACGACGAGCGAAGTCCGGTCTTCCACTGCGACACGGGTTCCGATTCCGGCGGCATCATGCCCTTTGTGATGCAGTTCGTTCCCGATGGGTTGCGAAGCCGGGTGGCATCATTGAGCATGCAGACGCTGGCCAGGCACATCGCGGACTCAGGACGGCATGCGGACTGGATCGGCGACTTCCGGCAGAAGTACGGCCTGTGACCACCGCTCAAGCGGATGCTGCCTCATACGTCGTCACGCGCCGCCCGCAGTGACGGCATTCTCGACGGCGCAGGATTCGGCCGCCGATGGACCGGC
>DATCTT010000089.1:0-3196 GCA_036567845.1 Candidatus Ozemibacteraceae bacterium
GGCAGCGGCGGCGGACAGACCTGCACGGCGAGCGTGCGCGTCACCCCGGGTGACGCGGCGCAGTATGTTCTCGAGGTGTATTGAGGAGCGCGAGGCGATGGCGAAAACCGCGGGAAAAATATTCGATATCACCTACGATCCTTCGACCAAGCGCTGGACGACGGCGCGGATGCACATCTGCCTCAAGGCGCTCGATCCGAAGACGAAGAACTACGAGCCCTGCGAGATCGCCAACCTCGGTCTCGCCGCCTCTCCCGAGCCCTGGCTCACCTTCGCGCTGTCCCGCGAGGAGCAGGTGGTCATCGCCGACATCTCGGTCACCGACGAGTTCGCCCGGGCACCGGGGGAGGGCAAGTTCGACAAGCCCGTCCCCGTCACCATCGAGGCCTTCACGTCACCCGACGCCGAAGGGAAGCAGCAAAAGTTGACGGCCGAGTGCGCCGTCCAGGTCCAGGCGCCCGGCGTCGCCATGGGCTGGAGCGTCAAACCCGACGAGTGCTGGAAAGAAGGCCAGATCTGGCTTCCGGCGGACGCGAAGACCGTCGCCACGGTCTCGGTCTGGGTCGAACAGCCCGATCCCGAGACGGGCCAGGTGTATCGCGCCCCCGACGACGCCTACCAGTTCACGTTCCGCACCGACGTGCAGAAGGAGCTGCTCAGCTGCACCGATGCCGAGAAGAACATCCTGCCCCCCGACAGCCACTGGCAAAGCCCCAAACCGCGTGGAGACCTGAAAGAGCCGGCAGCCGGCAGCATCGAGGTGTTCGCCTGGAGTACGAAAGGCTCGGGGAAGAAACCCGACGGCGAGCTGAAAATACCAATAAATATATTTTCTCCGGCGGTGAAACCGGTCGTCACGTTCTCCCCCGAGCTTCCGGCGCTGCCCGGAACGCCCGTCACGATCGGTATCGAGCTGGTCGAGGAGTCGCGCGGCGAACCCGTTGCCGACACGGCCGTTTCCCTGGCCTGGACGGGCGCCTCGAAGGGAAAACCCCTGGGCGCGCTCCCCGAGGAGGGCGGCCGCACCGACACGAACGGCCGGGTCGAGTTCGTCTACACCCCGCCTGAGGAGCTCGCCTACAAGCCCGGTGTGCGCCTGTTCGACGAGATCCAGATCGTGCTCGGTGAGGGTGAGGGGCGCCGGGCGCTCGAAAAGCCGATCGTCGCCGTCGTTGCCCCGAAGGTGGCCGGCTTCATCACGATGAAGAAAAAGGGCATCCGCGACGAGAAGGATGCCACCCCGTTCGAAATCGTCCCCGAGCTACTCAAAGGGCCGGCCATCGAGGGTGCCGTGTTCCTCCCCTGCGAGCTGCCGGATGAAAAGCCCGTGTATTTCCCGGTCGCCAACGCTTCGATCGCGTTCACCTTCGGCGAGGCGGGCGGGCCGCAGACGACTGTGCGAAGCGGCACCCAGGGCATGTTCAAACTGGTTCTCGCCGAGCTGGAGACGGCCTTCCGGCAGTCGAAGCTCGAACCGAAACCCGTGAAGCTGCCGACCGCCCCCGAGGCCGGTGACGTACCGCTGACCGCGTTTCACCCCGAAGCCGAGGCGGCGATCGCCGATTACGAGGCCCGGTTCGACAGCGGCCGCATCAATACCGAGCTGTTTACGGAAACATTCGTCAGGGAGGTGCGCCGGTATCGTCTCACGTTCTGCGAGCAGATCGCCAAAATGGTTGAAGAGAAATACGACGCGGCCCTCGCCGGCGTCGCCCTCACCGGTGCCGCGCTGGAAGGCTCGTCGATCTATTTCAAGCGGTTCAAGTGCCACGAGGACCTCACCCGCGACCGGTTCGAGAATTTCCTCAAGAGCCTCATCAACATCGGCCTCAGCGTCGTCAAGGCAACCGACAACCTCAAGAAGCTGGGCGGCTGGCTGTCCGAAAAAGGCCAGCGGATCGTTCAATGGCTCGCGAACACCCGGTTCGGGAAATGGCTCGCCCGCGGCGCCTCGTGGTTCGGCGATCTGGCGAGCCAGTTCCTCGGTCCCGTGAAGAACCAGCTCATGCCGTATCTGAAGAAGCTCCAGGACGGATTCTTCAGCCTGTTCGACAAGCTCGGCAACCTCGGCCGGAGACTTCGGACGCGTATCGGCAGCATGATCGACAGCCTGATGGAAACCGTCACCCGGCTTGCTGACGAGCTCCAAGAGCGCATTTCCGGCTTCCAGACGAAGCTGTCGGAAGCGGCCTCGCGCTGGGACGAGCTGAAGGAATGGGCCGCCAAAGCCGCGAAAGAAGCGGCCGAGGAAGCCCCTGAATGGATCACGGGCTTCTGGCAGTCGCTCAAGAACGTGTTCGGCACCGTCATCGAGATCGTCGGAACCCTGCTCTCGAAACTCGCCGCCATGTGCAAGACAGCGCTGACGACGGCCTTCGCCTGGCTTTGCCGAGCCGGCCGGTCGCTCCTGGCGCCGCTGATGGAAAAGTTTTCCGAATACGGCGACGCTGTGCTCACGAAGGTGGCCGGCTTCCTCCAGACGGATCTGAAGCGGGTCGCGGACGAGGTCGAGGACTGGGGCGGCAGCTTCACCGATTCGGGGGTCGGCAAAATCATTGACACCGTCGTCGGCTCGATCATCGACGCCGTGATCGGCTCAGACCAGGCAACCGACAACAAGGAAGTGATGATGGACGAGGCCCGACTGCGGCTGAATCTGTTCGGCCGCGAGCCGACCAAGGTTGTCGGGTTTGTGCACCAGACCGCGAAAGCCCTGAATGCCCCGAAAGACTGGGAGGCCCGCCGCCACCGGTTTGCCCTCACGGTCGGGGATCTCTCGGCAGATTACGGCGATTACGAGAAGGCAACCGCGACCATCGACGAAGTCATGGATATCGTCAACACCCTCATCACGGTCGGCGGCCTCGCGATCATCCTCATCGGCATCGTCGTGACAGGCGGGGCTGCGAGCGCCGCGGCGGCGTATCTGGCCCAGCTCACGGGCAACATCGAAAACGCCTTCACGATCATCAAGGCCGCGATGTGTGACCTGCCGCAGGTGTGCGTCGCGCTCGTCCTGATGGTCATGCTCGTGGTACGGTATGACTGCCTCGTCACCCAGCTCGTCATCGGGCCCCCGGCGGACGGAGGGACGAACGCATGAGCGGCCCCACCGAGCTCGTCCTGACCACGTTCGAACCAGCTCTCGAGGAGCTGGCGAAGCGCGTCGACGCGGCCGCCGACCCGGCCGGCACCG
>DATCTT010000090.1:0-9320 GCA_036567845.1 Candidatus Ozemibacteraceae bacterium
ACGGCACCCCGGTCGAGGTCGCCCGATACTGCCGCGGCCCACTCCGGCGCCGCATGCGCGCGAAACTTTCTTCGAGCACCTCGCGGACCAGCCTCGTCTGGAGTGTGCCGCTCAGCACGATATCCAGAAGGTCTCCCAGGAAACGGAGGAACGGCCGCCCGTGGCGCTCGTGCAGCTCGGCAAACACCTTGTGGATCCGCCAGTCACGGTCACGGTCCGGATCGGCAGGTTCATCCCCGGGAACCGGCCCCTCCGGCTTTTTCACCGGCCCGCCGAGATTCCGAGCAACCTTCGAGGCGAGATCATTCGCCCCCCGGTCTGCCGGAGGAAGACCGGCCATCCGGTCGAGTTCGTCGTCTTTCCGCCAGAAAGGCGAAGGAAAATCCATGCCGACGGTTTTCTTCATGAACCCCGTTCTCCGGCTGCAGCCGTACGCCGGCGCGACTCGGGCAGGGCCATCACGCGGTTCCCACCATTCTCACGGGCCCGGTTCATGGCCTGCTCGGCAGCGGCGAACAGCTCCATCGGTTTACTGATGCCGGCCTTGACCGACGCGACCCCGAGACTGGCCGTCACGTGGATCGTCCGCTTGCCCGACCGGAACGCGGAGGCCTCGATCATGCCGCGCAGCTTCTCGGCAACGATCATCGCGCCCTCAGCGGGTGTCTGGGGCAGCAACAGCGCGAACTCGTCCCCTCCGTATCGGGAAACGAGATCGTGAATCCGCATTCCGCCCCGGAACATGCGGCCGACCCGCTTCAACACCTGATCCGCGGCGGCATCCCCATACCGGTCGTTGATCTCCCGGAACCGGTCGATGTCGAGCAGCACCAGGGAAAGCGGCTCCTTGTGGCGCAGGGCCCGGCAGAACTCCTCCAGAAGCCGCTGGTGGAAATGCTTCTGGTTCGACATGCCCGTCAGCCCGTCCGTCGTCGCGAGGTAGAACAGCCGCGCACGGTGGATCGCCAGCGATGCCTGAGCCGCGAATACTTTCAGCAGCTCCTGGGTGTGGTCGTTGAACACGACGCCGGGCTGTTTCGAGTCAAGATACAGAACGCCGATCGAGGTGTTCTCGTTCCGCAGCGGCGTCACCGCGATGGCCCGGATGCCCCGCTCGGCGGCCTTGCGGGCCTCGGCCGAGTTCTTCTCGTTGCCCTCGTGCTCGACCAGCGTCTTGGCGGTGCGGAAACTCTGCATCACCAGCGACGAGGTTGCAAGCATATCTTTCGCTATTTCACGCGGCCCCATCTGCCGCTGAACGACGGTTTCGAGCCGGTCGAGCTCCTCGTTGAACAGCATGATGAAGCCGCGGCTGGCCCCGGTGACCTTCATCGCCATCTCGATCGTGAACTCGAGCAGCTTCTGAAAATTGAAGATCGAGTTGAGCGCCATGCTCACCTCGAGAATGCCCGACAGCTCGCGCACCTTCTCGGCCACCTCGACCTCGGTCGCCCGGGCCGCCGGATGGAACTGGGACGGCAGCTTTCCCTTGAGATCGCCGAAGATGCGCTGCACGGCCCGCTCGTTCTGCGTCAGGAAGAACGGGAAGATCACTGGAAGCGACTCGTCAAGCCCCGGAAACGCCGCCTCGCCCCCCTGCTTGCCGTCGAGGATCAGAAACACGTCGTCGCTCAGCTTGACCCGGTTCCCCGGCGCAATCGTCACCAGGAATCCCGGCGGGATGCGCCTGTCATCGACCCACGTGCCGAACGGGCTCTGTAAATCCTGAACCGTCACCTCGCCACGCCGGTTCACCTGGAGCTGGATATGTTCGACAGCGATGCCCCGGGCTTTCACCCGGACGTCGCACAACTCGCTGCTGCCGATCGTGACCCCGTTCGAGTCGGGTGAAAGCTGGCCTGAATACAGGGTCTTGCCGGCAAGGTCGATGATGCGGAAAAACATGGATACGTTCCTCGACAACGAAGTAGTGATGTAATCCAGAAATTATACCCCACGGGTTGGCATTCAGGCCAATCCCATTTCGCGTTCAGACAAACGCCCCGGCGTTATCGGCCGGGGCGTCGGCGTGTAACTTGCCAGGCAGCTCTCACTTGAACGTCGCTTTTTCGATCTTGAACTCGCCCTTCGGAGCCTCTTCGAAATTTCCTGCCGCCAGATACCAGGTCGCATCGCGGTCCATCGCGAGGAAGCGGTTCATCACCAGCGGCGGCTTCACACGGCCTGTCGAAGACGGCTTGCCGTACACATCACAGATGGTCCACGGAAACTCGCCCTGGAAGCCCTCGGCCGGAACATACGTCACGAAGCTCTCCCCTTTCCCACCGACCCACCAGAGCTTCGGGTTCGTGTGCTCGGGAAGCTGGAGCGGGATATCCTTCACAGCATTGCCCTCTGGCGTTTCGATGATCAGATGGCCGAGTTTTGCTTCTTCGTCCCACCTGAGGCGGGCAAGATTGCCGGCCGGATCAAGCGCCATGCCGGACCATTCCCAATGCAGCTCGCGAACGAGTTTTCCGCCGGCATCGAACACGATGATCGACTCGCGACCGATGTCGGCAACGAACAGGTGGCCGGTCGGACCAACCTCGACGAAGGCCGCCTGGAGCAGTTTTCCGGGTTCATCACCCTGGCCGCCGAATGTTGCGAGAAGCTTGCCATCGAGGCCGAGCAGAACAACCTCCTGGGTATCCGAGCGGATGACGAACACCCCCTCGACGGCGCCGTCTGCGCCGGTTTTGAGGGCGATATCCTCGATCAGGGCACTGGACGTGCCGACGGGGATCTCGTGAAGCAGCCTGCCGTCATCGGTCAGGTGCAGCACACGGCCGCCAACGCTGTCCGCCACCCAGAATTCGCCGTTCAGCACCCGGAATGACCGGGGGCCCCATGGATGCAGCTCCTCCATGTTGGGGTTGGTGGTCTGGTTGATCACACCAACCTGTGCTTTTTCGGAACCATACGTGAGGGTGAGGGCCAAAGCATCGAGAGCCGGAACGAGCGCAAATGCGACCGCAACGAAACAGACGGTGGAAAGTTTCATCGTTCGAAAATCCCTGCCTTTTTGCTTGATGAGCCCCGGTGAAGCATGGCTTCGACGATGCCGGGGGAGGCCTGCCGGTGACATCTTACCCAAAAACGGATTGGCCTTCCATGATTTCGGCACCGTTCCGCCCCGAAAGAGAGCCAGCGTCCCCCGGTGCGGCACCCGGCACACGGGCTCCGCATCGGCAGACGCCGGTGGGTGGGTTGGAAAACGCTTCAGGCCTTGCGGAGAACGATCTCGATCGGGCGGTACTCGATGGCGCTGAAGACCGGGTGGCGCTTCGAGGAGGAGTTGTTCATCGCCATCAGCGAGTTGCCGTTTTTGGCCACGATGCCGATGTGCTTGTGCCGGCCGCCCGAGGGGGCCTTCCAGATGACGACGTCACCGGCCTGATACGGAGGCGGGCTGACCCGCTTCCAGGCGTTGCCGCCCTTGAGGCCGAGGAGAGCGTTTTTCACCCCGTCGCAGTTGAGGATCATGCCGATCGGCACACCGGCCTCGCGCAGGGCCGCCGAAACGACGTTCGCACACCCGAGGTTGCCGTTCTCGGTGCCGGGGGCATACTTGAACGACTGGGCCGTTGCATACCGCCGGGGGAAGCTGGCGGCCACCTGAGCGACCTTTCCCGCGACACCGCTTACGTTCGCACTCTCATTGCTGGCCGGACTGCTGGAGGGTTTTGCCGTGGATGCAGGAGCGGCGTTCTTTGCCGGGGAAACCGCGATCGTCTGCTTCGACTTCGCTTTGGCGAGGCGATCCATCAGCTCATTGACGCGCGAGGCCAGCGCGTTCAGCTTTGCAAACAGGGCGTTGATGCGTTCGAAGAACTTGTCGATGCCGCTTTTGGAGGTATCGCTGCCCGCCGAAGCCGTCGCAGTTGCAGACACCGTCTTTGTCGCAGCCGCCGCCTTGCCGTCGTTCGCCACTTCATGGTCCTGAAGCGTCTCGAGAGGATTCTGGGCTGCGGCCGGGCCGGCAGCTACCAGGCAGATGCACATCAGAAAAGCAACCAGGGACCATCGCAGTCCGTTCAGCATAGTGTCGGCTCTCCCTTCGATGATGAGGTTCTGCCCCCTATCTTATCGGAGAGCGACGGCAAGTTACACCGAAACGAAAATTTCCCAGTCTGCCTCAGCCAATCATCGAAAGAATGCGCCGCCGGTCTTCGCGCAGAGACTCGAACCGCTCGAGCTCGGCACGCCACCGTTCGGCCTCATCCGCCGAGATGCGGAGGCTGCCGCGGGCAAGCGCCAGATCGAGCTCGGCCTGCGTCATGCCGAACCCCGCCTCGATCACCGCGATGCGCCGGCGGCACGTTTCGATCTGCGTCTCGACCGCTTCGAGCTTCAACAGGAGCGCCTCGTGGATCAACCGCGCCGTTGCAACCGCCTCGCGGGGTTGCTGGGAGGGCAGGTCGCTGCGATGCGGAATCACGGGTTTCACCTCGGCAGGGGAGTACCAGGGAAGAAACGCGGCAAGACAGGCAAACATGGCTCACTCCTTCACGACATCGGCCGGTACCGGCGCAAAACCCCGATAACGACACCCTTGATGGTCACATCGCACCCTTCGACCAGAATCGGCGGCATCGCCGGATTCGACGGCTGAAGCCGAACCCGGGGCCCCTCGCGGTACAGCCGCTTCAGCGTCACCTGCTCGTGGTCGAGGCAGGCGATCACCATCTCGCCGTTCGGTGCCGAGTCACGCTTCTCGACAACGACGAGATCCCCGTCGCGGATTGCCTCGTCGATCATCGAATCACCCCGCACTTTCAGCACGAACGTCTCCCCCCGGCCCACCATGCATTCGGGAAGCGTGATCGTTTCGTTCCAGTCGGACATCTCGATGGGCCGGCCCGCTGTGACGGTGCCCAGAAGCGGCACGTCGACCCCGCCCCCAGCCGGAGCCCGGGGTGCCTTCACCTGCAACCCGCGCGAGCGACGCGGCAACGCGTCGACATGCCCCTTCTCGACGAGCATCCGCAGGTGCTTGTGAACCGTCGCCGACGAGGACAGGCCCAGTCCCTCGCAGATCTCGACGATCGTCGGGGCATACCCGTGAGCGGCGAAAAAAGAGCGAATGAACTGCAAGACCTGCTGCTGCCGGGGTGTCAGGGGATCCGGGGTCATACGGCGCCTCCGCGTTCGTTCACTGCCCCTACTATAGGCGAATAAAAGGCGAATGTCAAGCGAACGCCAGACAAAAATTCTGCTCTTTCCCCATCCCCTGCTATAATTTTCCCAGCTGATGCTTTGTCCGGTCTCCGCGTTTCAGATATCGAAGAGTCCCCCCTGCCATGGCTACCGCTGGCCTTCTCGTCCTGGCGGGCCTGTAGTGAGGCAATCTTCGACCTCTGCGCCTCTGGGATTCCGGGATGAATCGTTCTTCGTGCTTTGGTGACTTTGTGTTGATAAAAGAGCTTTCCAGCATTTCAGGTGAAGAGGAGCCTCCCCGATGAACCGAACCCGTTCCGCGTTCTCCCTCGTCCTACTCGCCATGGCTGCCACAGCCTGGTCCGCGGAGACGCCGGCCCCGGCGCCCTTCACCTACACCGTCCCGCCAGGCAGTCTCTCCCGCACGATCCGCATCATGCACGTCTCCGGGGGCAGCCCGCGCCTCGTACACATGGGCCTCCACAAGGGCGGCGAGACGATCCGGCTGTCCCTCCCCGCGACTCCCGGCGACCGCGTCCAGATCCTCATCAACGGCATCCTCAAGGAAGATCTGCCGTTCGAACCCCCATCCCCGAAACCCGCCACAGCCGCCGTCTTCCTCCCCGTTCCGCCGGCCTCCGGCCCGTCCGCCATCCCCCCCGCCATGGCCACCCCCGCAACCGCGGTCCCATCAAGGGAAGCCCCGGCGACACGTTCGACACTCCTTTCGGCCCGCCCGCAGCGCATCGTCTCGGCCGCTGCGGTCCGTCTGCGGGCTTCCCCGTCGGTCTCCGCGAAGGAAGTCGCCCTGCTCACCCTCGGAACCATCCTCGAGGAACGGGAAGCCGGCACGACCGAGGAAACGATCGGCAAGCACACCGCGAAATGGTACCGGGTCGCCCTTCCCGACGGCCGGGAAGGCTGGCTGTTCGGCGCCTTCACACTTCCGCTGCCCGCCGGGAGCCGCGATGAAACCTTCCTGCGCCTGGCGGGCGAACGTCTCGCTCTCGAAAAGCAGAGCCCCAACGATCTTCTCGAACTGTATCAGTTTCTGGCCGCCGCCGCCCCCACCGGCGCGACCGACCCGGTCCGCGCCGAACTCGAGTTCCACGCCCTGCTGGCCCTCAATCGGTATCTCGCAGCCCTCCCCGGGCCGGCAAATCCCAACGCAGTCCCGGCCGCCGTTGCTTCCGAAGCCTCCCGATTGACGTATTCCGAGCCCGCCGCTCAATATATGTGCAACTATGATATCTTCTGGGAATTGGCTGAACGCGCCAAAACCCGGCCCAGCGCCGACGAACTTGCCTGGAAAGCCGCGCATCAGCCGATTCCCGGTGAAACCGAAGGATTTCTCGACCTCATGATCGGCCAGACGGACCGCACCTCCGGCCGCTATCTCCGCGCGTACCCCGCCGGGGCACACGTCGGCGAGGCCCTGAAAAATATCACCGAGTATTTGTTTTCGGGCGGCACTGACGGAGCTCTCCGGGAACCGGCGGACATCCCCGATGAAGAACTTGCGCAGCGCCTCCCCGCGGAAAGCCGACAGGATGCCCTCAACGGGCTCACCCCCCTCCGGGCCGCCGTCGCCGCGACAATCCACCCGGACCGTGACGCACTGCTTTCCCGCCTCGATGCTTTGGCCGACCGGATCCGGAGCGGGATGAAATGAACCGGCTCACGCGCTTCCTCTTTTCTCTCTTTCTCATTCTCCATTCAGCCGTTTCCTGTCCGGCCTCCCCGACCTGGATGCCGCTCGAACCTCCGGCCCCCGACACGAGGCGCGCGCTGTCCGCCCTGATCGACGGCGATGACGTCTGGATCGGTTACGAGGGGGGCGGACTGGTCCGGTGCGACGAGTGGGGCCGCGTGAAACTCCGCCTCACGGCCGAGGGGAAACTGCCCGGCAACTCGGTCACGGCGCTCGCAAAGCTCGACAAGGAGCTGCTGATCGGCACCTCCGACGGGCTCGCCCGGCGCGACGAGTTCGGCGCCATGAAGGTCTACACCACCGACAACGGTCTGCCCGACAACGGCATCACCTGCCTCGTCGCGCATGACGGCGCAGTCTTCGCCGGCACGATGAAAGGCCTCGTTCGTCTGCGCGGCGACAGATTCGACGTGCTGACCGAGGAGCGCGGCCTCCCGTCAAACCACGTGACAGCACTGTGCAGCTCCCCGCTCGGCCTGCTCGCGGCCACGACGAAAGGCTGGGCCGTCATCCGGGGTGACGCGATCGAGGCGCACACGCCCGAACGCGACGGGCTAGCCTTCGAATGGATCTCGGCAATTGCCTACTACCGGCAGCGCCCCCTGAAAACCGGCATGAGTTCGGCCCTCGAGGACTGGGTCGTTCTCGGAACGGCCGGCGGCGGCCTTCTGCGCTGGAGCGGCGGCTCGTATATCCCCTACGCCCCTGATGAGGGCGGCCCCGGCTCGACCTGGATCACCGCTCTGGCCTGGCAGCAGAACACCTCCCAGCTCTGGGTCGGAACCCGGGAAGGGGCGGCCATCCAAAACCTGATCCCCGATCTCGGCGGCAATCTCTGGCAAAGCATTTCGGCGCGCGATTCGGGCCTGCCCTCCGACGAGATCATCGCGCTTGCCGTCGAGGGCCGAGACGAGGCGATCCACGACTACGAGCTGATGAACGCATCTGGCCTGCCCCAGCTCCGAGGCTCCGGCAGCTGTCCCTGCGCGACCTGCACCCTCCTGATCTCGGCGGGCGGGAAAAAGGCCTGCCCCGACTGCCACGCCCGGCCCCCCGTCATCAAGCCGCGCACGATCCATCGCGAGCTGACCTGGGCCGTGTTCTGCACCCCCGAGGGGGCCGCCCGGTACACACACAGGGAGATCCCGCACATCGGCCAGGGCAACTTTTACGCCTATCTCGTCAACCAGGGCAGTGACGTTGTGGGAATGGCCGACGCCAGCACCGTATGGGCGGGCATCCGGCCCCCGGCCTTCGGTGGCGGCTTTCTCCACGCCTTCAACCGCACCGCCGCCCGGTTCGAACCGTGGCCCAACCTTCCCAGCGACCTTTCCTTCAATCCCCAGATCACCACTCTCGGCATCACCCCGGATGGCTTTCCCGTCGCCGGCAGCGCGGGCCAGACGGGCGGACTCGCGCTGCTCGACTCCCAAAACGACGTCTGGCATTATTTCCGCGCCAGGGACGGCCTGACCGACACGAACGTCACGACGACGTTCCGCGACGCAACGACGCTCCTGGTCGGAACGGGCGGCCCGGCCGGCATGAGTGGCTCCGTCTTCCGTCTCCAAGACGGCCGGTTCGAGCGGCTGCCGTCCGACGGGCTTCCCTCGACCCCGGCAGTGGCCGGCAACGCCCTGTTCCCCTCGCCGGTCACGGTCATTCGAGCCGAGGCCGACCGGGTCTACGTCGGCACCAAATCGAGCGGCATCTACATCTGGAACGGCGCCACCTGGACCCGTATGAACTCGCTGGCCACGAAAGCCCTTTCCGATGATGAGATCTTGAGTCTCGCCGTCAAGCGCGGTGTCCTGTATGTCGGCACGAAGAAAGGCCTGGACGTGTTCGCGGGAGACCAGGCCCAGCACATCGATGTCACCTATTACGGTTGCTATAGTAACGAGGTTCAGGCTCTGCTGTTCGACGAGACCGAGAACGACACCGACCGGCTCGTCTTCTGGATCGGAACGGCCAACGGCATCACCCGGCTGAGCCTGTTTCAGGCTGTGATGCAGCATGGCGGCAAATCCCCGGTCATCGTGGACAGCGTGATGAAGCCGATGCTCTGGCCATCCGACCCGCCCCAGACCGTGCCCGTGGCCGCCTGGTCCTGGCCGGGGAATCCGAATGTCGGCATGCTCGACGTCTGTCCCTTCGACGGGCTGCCGGGCAACCGCGTGAACGCGCTCATCATCGATGATCTGAGTCTCTGGATCTCGACCGACAACGGCCTCGCCCGCCTGCGCAAATGAACCGCAGCCGGGGTATTCGGTATGGTATACTCGGAAGTGAGAGGTGAGCCATGGCACCGTCCGGGCGGCAGGAGTCTCCGCAACACACTGCAGGGGCCGGCAGCTTGCCCGAAGCCGGCTTGTCCGATTGCCACCACGGCGGCTGGCGCCTCCTCCTGGCCGTGCTCTTCCTGCTGCTGGCCTGCGCGGCCGCGCAT
>DATCTT010000091.1:0-4334 GCA_036567845.1 Candidatus Ozemibacteraceae bacterium
CGCAGTTCAGCCGAACCCGACCCGCACGAGGCGGGGAGTGGGTCGGCGGCGCCCGGATGGCGCAGTTCAGCCGAACCCTCGCTGCTCATCGCGAGAGACGGCCGCGAGATCCCCGTTTCCAGCAGTGCCGCGCCGATCCAGGACGAGCAGGGGACGACCATTGGCGTTGTCCTGGTGTTTCGCAGCCAGGCGGTTGAACGCGCCCTGGAGCGGGAACGTCTGATGCTGACCGAGACGATCCGTTCCAGCATGAATGAAATCTATATCTTCGACGCAACCACGCTCCGGTTCCGGTTCGTGAATCAGGGGGCTCTCAACAATCTCGGTTACAGCACGGATCAGATTCGTGAGATGACGCTGCTGGAAATGAACCCGACGTTTTCCCGGGAGAAGTTCCTGCGGTTTGCCGAGCCTCTCTTCAATGGAACCAAGCGACAGATCATCGCTGAAACCGAGTATGTCAGGGCTGACGGGAGCAGCTACCCGGTCGAGGCCCATCTCCAGCTCATCGATTACAGGGGCGATCGGGTGTTTCTTTCCATCAACCAGGATCTGACCACCAAGCGAAAGGTTGAGGAACAGGCGCGTCTTGCGACGGCCGAGGCGGAAAATCTTCAGCAGCAGCTGTTCCACGCCCAGAAGATGGAGTCGGTTGGCCGTCTGGCAGGCGGTGTGGCCCATGATTTCAACAACATGCTGGGCGTGATCATCGGCCATGCGGATCTTGCGATGGCAAAGCTCGACTCCGATGCCCCCGTTATTGGCAACCTCCAGGAAATCCGGCGGGCGGCGGAGCATTCGGCCGATCTGACGAGGCAGCTTCTCGCGTTCGCACGCAAACAGACGATCCATCCCCGCCCCCTGGATCTGAATGACGCGGTTTCCCAGGCGCTGAAAATGCTGCGGCGCCTGATCGGCGAGAGCATCCAACTGCTCTTCACCCCCGGAGCCGGCCTCTGGACCGTTCAGATGGACCCGGCCCAGCTTGACCAGATCCTTGCCAATCTTGCCGTGAACGCCCGCGACGCCATTTCGGGAAACGGGACGATCTCGATCCGGACGTCGAACGAGTCCCTGGACGAGGAGTTCGCGGCAGCGCATACCGCGGCCCGGCCTGGTGAATTCGTTCTGCTGGCCGTTTCCGATACCGGCTGCGGCATGGATACAGAGACTCGTTCGCATTTGTTCGAGCCATTTTTCACGACAAAACATGTCGGCGAGGGAACCGGTCTCGGCCTTGCCACGATCTATGGCATTATCAGCCAGAACGAGGGATTCATCCTTGTTTCCAGTGAAGTTGGCGTGGGCAGCGAGTTCCGTGTCTACCTGCCGAGAAGCCGGTCGGGCATCGAGCCCGCCAGGGACAGGCCGGCATCGAACGATTTGCGGGGAACCGAAACCCTTCTCCTGGTCGAGGATGAGCCCGAGCTCCTTCTGCTCGCGAAGACGGTGTTGAGCGGCTGCGGCTACCGGGTGCTGACCGCCGGCTCTCCGGAAGAGGCTCTCCGGCTCGTTGAGAGCCATACCGGCCGAATCGACCTGCTGATCACCGACGTGGTGATGCCGGTCATGAACGGCAGAGAGTTGAGCGACCGCATCTCCGTGATGCGGCCGGATATTCGCGTGCTCTATATTTCAGGATATACCGCCGACATCATCGCCCGCCAGGGGATCGTTCCGGAGCATGTGATGCTCCTGGAAAAGCCGTTCTCCCCGCAGGAGTTTGCGGTAAAAGTCCGGGCCGTGCTCGACGGCCCGGAGGGACATCACTTCTTGTAGGCGCCCAGGGCACGACGATACCGCTCGCGCTCCTGCACGAAGGCGTTGAGCAGCGAGGTGGCCTGCTGCTGGTTGCCCGCCGTGACCGCCTCGACATACCGCTTGTAGGCGGCTTCGTAATCATCCTTGACTGCCCGCAGGTTCGGATGCATGCTCCCGTAGGGAATGCTGTCGATCGTGGCGTCGAGCCGGACTGATGCCCAGGGGTCGCTCTCCTTCGGGGTGATCCTGGTGGTGGGAGCCGACTCCACATCCTGGAGCATGGCCTGGGTCGGCATTGGGACGCTCGTCGGCTGTGCCGCCGTTTTCGCCTTCTTGTCCCGGCCGAAGAGTTTTGCGATGCCCGTGAACAACTTCTCGCCGAGGAAGCCGCCGATCATGCCACCCAGCATGGGCCCGATGACGGGGACCGGGATCATCGCCCCCAGCATTGCCCCGATCGTGGAACCGGCCGCCTGGCCGGCGATGGCGACGAAATCCAGGCTCTTGAGCGCCTGCTTGAAGCTCATGCCGGCTCCGAGGTTTCCACCGAACTGGCCGCCGACGAGCGAAGTCAGGGTCGGCAGCAGCGTGCCGGCCAGCGTGCCGACCACGGGGATTGGGACGAATGTCTGGATCAGGGGCGCGACCAGGTGGCCCGCTGCGGCGCCCATCGAGCTGCCGACGACGTTGCCCACGAACTGCATCGAGGCGATTGCCGACAGGGCTTTCTTGAGGCTCGGCTTTTCGCCCGAGGCAATCTGGCTGACCAGGTTGACGGCGATCGACGTGCCGGCCGTCATCGCGACGTTCTTGAGACTGAACGACTGCTTGATCGAGTCGGCGGCCTTCTCGAGGCCGACGCCGAGGGCCTTTTTGCCTTTCAGGAGGGTTTCGCTGAGCTTGACCTGCCGGTACTGCTTCGCGGTCTCGTCCGAGTAGGCCAGGACTGCCCCGCCATCGACGGCGCGGTCGATCTTCCCGTCGACGACGGTCTGCTGATACACCTGTTCCTTCCAGGCATTGTACTCGGCGAGCTGCTGGCGGTAATTGGCCTCGAGAGCCGGCTTCTGGTCGGCGGAGGCACTCAGGTAGGCTTGTTCCGCGTCATGCAGGGCTTTGTACCGGGTCGTCGCGGTCGAATCGACGGTCGTGTATTTCGTGTCCTCGAGGAAGTTCCGGACGACCTGACTGCGATCTTCCGGATACTTTTCGATATAGGATTTCAAAAAGTCGCGGTAGGTCTGGGGTTTCGAGCTCTCGAACACGTCCAGCACCTTCTGATAGGAAGACTGGATGCGATTGTCGGTGAGCATTTTGTAGAACAGCGAGGCATTGACTCCTTCGGTCGAGAGCTGCTCGGCACCGGTTTTGAGAAGGCCGTCGTTCGCGCCCGTCACGACTCCCTGGTTTTTGAAGATGTATTTATTCTCAGCAATATTCTTCTGGCTCTGGATGCGCCACGAGCTCGAATCGTTGAGGCGGTCCTTGTTTGCGAGCGTCTCGACGGCCTCGGCCCAGCCTTCGGAGTAGGCGAAGCCCTCATCGGTGACCGAGTTCTTCGAATGGGCGCCGGCATACCGGGTCTTCGGATAGTTGGCCGTTTCGTAGGTCTGGTCCATGATCATGTGGCCGACTTCGTGGGCCATGACCGAGGCGGCCGACGAGTCGTTCATGCCGCCCTGGAACGCTTCGCTGTCGGTGGGGATGACGAGCCGGTTCGCGCTTCCGTTGTCGCGATAGGAGACCTGGCCGTTCGCATCCTTTTCGGCGAGGATGAACCCCTTGGCGTCATGGTAGATCGAGCCGGAGTCGCCGACTTCGAGGTAAACCGGTTTCTTCAGATCGCTGACGAGCCACTGGGCGAGCTCCGGATTGCGGGTTCCCTGGCTGATCTCCTGCTGGAGCCGCTCGATCTTCATGTTGCGGGCTTCGAGCTGCATCGCAACCGTGTTGCGCAGGCCGGGGTCGTTGTCGATATAGCTCTTCAGCTGCTGATACCGGGGATCGCCGGCGGAAAGCTCGCGCAGCACCGGCACCGAGTTGCCGAGGAAGTCGCGGCTCCGGACGCTGTGGGAGTTGCCCTCGACCGGCGCCACGATCTTGATCTGGGCCATCGACGCCTCGGACGTCAGCGCCTGCTGGGCGACGACCCGGTTCGACGTGTCGGTGACAAAATATTTGCCGGACGCGGTGTCATACCGCGGCTTCACCGACTGGACGATCTGGCCGGAATCGTCCCGGACGACATACCGAACGCCCTCCGTCGTCAGCTCGAACGTGGCCCCCGCGAACACGGGAAGAGCCAGGAGCAGGGCAAACATCACCAGGAAGAACAGGCGATGATCCGGCATGCGTTTCATAGGTAAAACCTCCGGCCAGCAGGGTAGATTCCGACGATTTTCTCAAATTATACCAACCCCTCCCGGGGGGTCACAAGGGTACGAATCCGGGAAATTCGAGGGATCTGACCGTCGACTGCTTGCGAATGAAGGCGCCGTAGTGGTTCGAGCTTCGTTTCCGGTGAAATTCGAAAGTGAATATGTCTGTACAAAATACTTGACTTTTTCGGGGGG
>DATCTT010000092.1:0-5355 GCA_036567845.1 Candidatus Ozemibacteraceae bacterium
CGTCGTTCGGGTCAGCCCCCCAAGGCTTCCCCGGCCAGGCTCCGGCCCCGCAACCGCCCCAGCCGGCTCCCGCCAGCGATGACCATCAGCTCCGCGACGAGCTGAACCGGCTGAAACAGGAGATCGAGGCGCTGAAGCACCCCCCAAAGGCCGTGAAAGGCCGGACCCGCCGAAAAAACTGATCCCACCCGCACGTCCCGCACCGAAGGCCCGGCATCCGCCGGGCCTTCTTCTCTTCAGAAGTTTTGCCAGACACAATTTACCGGTCGCTCCGGAAACCCATCAAAGCTTCTTCAAAAGCCACTCATCGAGATTACAGACAAAGCCCACAAGAAATTTTGCAATGCAAAATTATTTTGCTTGACACAAAAATATGCCGATGATATATTCGGGATGTGCGAACGATAAATCACGAAAAAGAATCGCACCGCAAAAAATTACCACTGACAAACCAGGCGAAATGGAGAACCGACATGAGACTTCAGGATAAAGTCACGATCATCACCGGAGCCGGTGCCGGCATTGGCCGCGCCGCCGCGCTGCTGTTTGCTTCCGAAGGGGCGAAGGTATACGCCTGGGATCTCAGGCCCGAGGGCCTTGAAAGCCTGAAACAGGAGTCGAAGGGCGCGGTGAAGACGATCGCGGTCGACGTGACGGACAGCGCGGCGGTCAAGGCCGCCGTCGATACCGTTGTGGCCGCCGAGGGCCGCATCGACGTCCTGGTGAACAACGCCGGCATCACCGCCGACGCGCTGCTGGTCAAAATGGAAGAGTCGGCCTGGGACCGCGTCATCAGCGTGAATCTCAAGGGCGTCTTCAACTGCAGCCAGGCCGTCGTGAAAGCGATGATCGAGAAGGGCACCGCCGGCAGCATCATCAACACCAGCTCCGTCGTGGGCGTCTACGGCAATGTCGGCCAGGTCAACTACGCCGCGACGAAGGCCGGCGTGATCGGCATCACCAAATCGCTGGCCAAGGAGATGGGCCGCAAGGGCATCCGCGTCAACGCCGTCGCCCCCGGCTTCATCATCACGGACATGACCGCCAAGATGCCCGAAAAGATCCTCACCATGATGAAGGAAAAGGCTCCCCTCCAGCGCCATGGCACGGTCGACGATGTTGCCCGCTGCTACCTGTTCCTCGCCTCGGATGACGCCTCGTTCATCTCCGGCCAGGTGCTCGGCGTCGACGGCGGCCTGGTGCTCTGATCCGGCTTCGGCCAAAATCGCATTTCACGAGAGGACTCACAACCATGCAGACGACCATCGGAACCCCGACCCCGTTCGCGGATCTCCCCGGCATCGCCGGCGACCTGATCGAAACCTCGATGCGCCTTTCCAGCCAGTTCTCGAAGAACGTCGAGAAGATCGCCTCGATCCAGATCGAGACGCTGACCGAGGTCCATCGCCGCCAGTCGGAGATCACCAACCTGGTTCTCGACGAGACCCTCAAAGCGGCCCGGATCATCCGCAACCATTCGGAATCCCTCTTCCATCGCGCCATCGACCGCCAGGCGCAGACACAGGCCTGATCCTCTCATGACGACCCGCCGACACAAGACGAGAAAGGAAGCCTCCCATGACCAACCAGCTGTTCGATCGCGAAGAACTGACCCGGCTCTCCCGGCAGGGAATGGAAAACTCGCTGAACTTCTTCATGACACTGACGGAAAACGCCCTGAAGCTGGGCGAAATCCAGAAGGACACAATGAACGAGGCCAGCCGCCGGCAGATCGCCCTCTTCAACACGTCCTTCGAGGAGTATCAGAAGAACTCCCGCACAATCACGGCCACGCTCGAGAAAGAGTGGCGGAAGATCGCCGACCTGGCCCAGCCCTCCCGGCAGACGGCCACCCAGTAACCACCGGTCACACGCGAACGGCATTCGGTGCCGCTCTCAACACCTTTAACTATATATCAAGGAGTATTACGATGAACCCGACCAACCCCACCCCCCTGTTCGACCGCGACGAGATGATCCGCCTTTCCCGCGAGGGTCTCGAGAACGCCATGAAGTTCTACACGACGCTCACCGAGAACATCACCAAGATCGCCGACATGCAGCGCGACGCGTACAACGACACGGCGAAGAAGCAGATCGAGATGGTCAACAAGGCGTATGAGGATTACCAGAAGAACACCCGCGTGGTCATGCACCACTTCGAGAACGTGTGGCGCCAGGTGATCGAGCAGGCCAGCCCCAAGGCCAAGGCTGCCGAATAACCCACCCCTCCCACAACAAACCCAGCCGCCGGCAGCTCCCTGCCGGCGGTTTTTTCACTCCGGTATTCTTGTCCCCAGAGGCCGTGAAAGCGCCAAAGCCGATATAGAAAGGCCACAAGAAGGGTGTGGCATCGTTCCCCCGTCGTCCCCCTTCATTGACACCCCCCCGGATCGGTACATATAATTTCCATACTGGTGGAGATTCGGCTGCCCTTTCCGACCACCGCCAGTGAATACGCCCCGGAGGGTTCACCATCGGCATGAGCAACCAGCAGTCCATGGCCCCCGCCCAGGACCCCAGGCTCCAGGAAGATCTCACCCGCGCGAAAAAGTTCGTCGAGTATCTCCAGCATGCCGCTGCCGTGGGGGACCGCGCCGACGACCAGCAGCTCGCGACGCTCGGTATGGCCCTCACCCCTTCGCGCATTGTCTACCATGAGGGCACCTGCCGCCTGTTCGAGTATGAAGTGCTCGGCGAACCCCTCGATGCACCGCCGATCTTCATGGTGTATTCCTTCATCAATCGCTGGTATATTCTCGATCTGATGCCGGGCCACAGCTTCATCGAGGCGCTGTCGAGGGCCGGCTACAAGGTCTATCTCATCGACTGGGGCATCCCCGGCCCCGAAAACGCCCAGCACGGCCTCGCCTATTATCTCGAACAGGTCGCCCTCCGGGCCGTCCGGCGTGTCCGGCGCGCCTCGGGCGGAAAGAAGCTGACCCTGTTCGGCTACTGCCTCGGTGGAACGCTCGCGGCCATGATGGCCGCCCTTCACCCCGAGGAATACGAAAAGTTGGTGCTGCTCACCACGCCGCTCGAGTTCACCGAAGGCGGCCTGCTCACGCTCTGGACGAACAAGAACTCGTTCGATCCGCGCAAACTGGCCGACACCTTCGGCTGCATTCCCGAAAAAATACTGCATGCGCCGTTCCCATTCCTGCAAACGCGGAATTCCATTTCCAAGCCTCGGATGCTGTTCGAGAACATCCTGAACGACACATATCTGAAAAATTTCAAGGCGCTCGACCGGTGGGCGACGGACAACGTCCCCTTTCCCGGCAAAACGTTCGTCGAAATCATCCACGACTGCTACCAGGAAAATCTGCTGGCCGCCAACAAGATGCGGATCGACGGCAAGCTCGTTGATCTGACGCGCATCACCTTCCCGACGCTCAACATTTACGCGACGCAGGACCATGTCGTCTCGGTCCCCTGCGCCGAGCGCAACCCGTCCCTTCTGCCCAACTCCCGGGTCACGAACCGGAAATACGAAGCAGGCCACGTCTCGCTGACCGTAGCTCACCCCATCCGCGAAACCGTCTGGAAGGAAACCATCGAGTGGCTTGGCCACGCGTGATGACGGCCCATCTTGAGGCCGCGAAAGAGAGCATGCCCATGAACGTCTCCACGCCCCCTTTCCGCCCCGGCGCATGGCTGCGCCGCCTGTTCGGAACGGCGCTGCTGGCCCTGTTGTCGTTCCTGGCTCCCCCAGTCTCGGCAACAGAGATGTTCTCCACCGAGCCGGTCGCCGTTTTCCGGCAGCCGGAATGCGGCCTGTGGGAGTGCGTCGAGCGGCTCCGCGACAGCCACCCGATGATGAAGCCCGAGCCGTTCGCCCCGCCCTCGATGATCCTCGATCCCTCCCTGCGCAAATGGTTCGGCGACACCTCGACCCCACCCTCGGGGGAGTTTCTGCTGCATTGCGCTCGCGGCTACAAGCGGCGGACGCTGCGCAACCCGGTGCTGCTGGTTCACGGGGCGGGGGACAACGCAAACCGGGCCTGGCTCCACCCCCAGGATCACCTGATGCCCACCAAGATCGATCCGGACAAGCGGGGTTTCGCCCTCTGGCTCGCCGAGATGGGCTACGCCACGTTTGCCATCACGTTCGCCCACAACCAGGGCGACAACATCATACAGGCGGAGCAGATCGCGAATGCCATCCAGCGCATCCGCGTCATCATGCACCGCACCAATGATCCGACATTCAAGGTGGACGTGATCGCACATTCGAAGGGGAACGTCGCGACCCGCATCTATCTGTCTGACATGAAAGCCCTCTTCCCGGAGAAACCCTGGCTGACGGGGTACCGGGGTGACGTGCGCACGTATGTGGCGATCGCGTCACCGTTCCGGGGGATCGACATCCCGTTCCGGTACTACCTCTACAATCTGACCGTGACGCAGCAGCCCGACGAGATCAACTCCCCCGTCGCAGCGGATTACCTAATGACGAGCATAGGCTGGAAAGACGTCCGGCCCCGGTCCGTCTTCGCCAAGGAGCCCAATTATTTTCCGGGCCAGGCTCAGCTTCTGTTCAACCTCGTGCGGGATGCCGGCGTCGAGCTCGGCCCCGACAGCGCGACCCCTGGCGATGCGAACCTGACGGCCAATGCCCTGTATTTCGGTGGCTCCTCGCTGTATGTCCGCTCGCGGGGCATCGACGCCGCGATCAAGGCCGGCGGCCGCCTCATCTACCGGCTCGAGGAACGGGGCATCGATCCCTCGGTGCGTCTCGGCGTCATCGCGGGCCGCAGTAAGTATATTGCAAAATATATCAAGGGTCTCGGCTACTTTCCCATGCCGTGGGAAATCGTTGGCCAGCCATCCGACGGCGTGGTGCTGCTCGCCTCGTCCCTCTCGACGGATGGCATCCTGCGCCGCGGTGCCAAGCTCCTCGGCAAGGCGATCTTCGATTTGAACCATATCTTCGTCGGCTTCGATCGGACCGTGCTCGAACAGATCGATGCCTGGCTTCTGACCAGATAAGGAGACGTTCCGTGACCAATCCGTTCGATTTCGGCCGTACGATGATGGAGTCCTGGGAAAAGACGATGACCGAGTCGTTCGAGCGCCTGAGCAAGGACGAGAACTTCATCAAGACGATGAGCCAGGCCATGACCCACTCCCTCGACCTCCGCAAGCAGATGGGAACCCAGATCGAGGCGTATCTGAAATCGATCAACATGCCCTCGAAAACGGATCTCGATCGCATGTTCGGCTACCTCCAGCGGATCGAGTCGAAGCTTCTCGACCTCGAGGACCAACTCGCCGAGCTCCGCGCCACCCCCCGGGACGCCGCCCGGCCGGCTTCAAAGCCCCCCACCCCCCGGAAGAAGACCGCGAAAAAGA
>DATCTT010000093.1:0-6226 GCA_036567845.1 Candidatus Ozemibacteraceae bacterium
CGGCTGCCGAACCGGAGCCCGACGCCGAAGCCGCCTCTTCCACGGCCCCCGTCACGCAGGCACCGCGGGTCGAGGCGCCGCCCCGGTATTTCGGGGAAACCCAGGTGCTCCACTCGATCGGCGAGGGCTTCGTCCGCTCGGAAACCCGTCTGAACCTGAACATTCTCCGCTCATCGACGGACCAGGTCACGCTGTTGATCCCATCCGGCACCGAGCTGCTCGACATCCGGGGCGACCGGCTTGCCGGCCATGACGTCGAGAGCGGCACGCAAACCCGCATCATCTGTCGATTCAACTCCCAGCTCAAGGGCGCGGTCAGCCTCGAGCTGACGACGGAAACACGCATGACCGACGTTGCCCAGCTGCTCACGCTGCCAACCACCCGAATCGCCGGAGCGGAACGGGACCAGGGCTACATCGGCATCGAGGCGCGTACCACGATCGAGATCCGGAAAACCGAGTCGCTCGCGCAACTCCCGAAAGTCACGGCCGTCGATGTCAGCGACCTGCCCGCTGAGCTGACCGGACTCGCCAGGCGCCCCATCCTGCTCGCCTTCCGGTATCTCGAACCGCCGGTGGAACCGCCTCTTCAGCTCGACGTGCTCCGCCATGCCGACGTGCCCGTCCTCAATGCTGTCATCGATTCGGTGACCGGAACGACGGTGCTCACCAGCGACGGCTCCTCGGTCACCTGCCTCGACATGCGGATCAAGAACAACGGTGCGCAGTATCTCGAAGCCCGCACGACGAGCGGAACAGAGATTCTCGCGACGGCCATCGACGGGGCCCCCGTCATCGCCTCCACCCGCGGCTCCGACACCTGCCTGATCCCGATCGGGACCGGCGTTGCCGCCACCTCGGGAAAGAACGGTTTCCCGGTCCGGCTCGTCTACAAATCACCGGCCCCGGCTAGCGGCCTCTGGTACCGGATGCACGCGGCGCTTCCCGCCCTGGGCTTCGACATCATGCGGCTCGACTGGCGGATCTACGCCCCCGACCGGTATGACCTGCTCGCGCTTGCCTCGAATCTCGACACGCCGTTCCGGCGGCTTCGCCTTTCTCCCCTCGAGTTCATCGAAGAGCTCCTGCGCCTCTTGCAGACCGGGGAGGTTCTGCTGCTGCTCGCCTTCATTCTCGCGCTGTATCTGATCTGGCAACGTCTGAAGGGGGCTTTCAGCGAGGAAAGCCTCTCCTGGAAACGCCTCGGCATCTTTCTTCTCATTCTATTTGCATTCCTCTTTTTCGCAAGCGTGAGCGGCCCGATGATCGGGAGCATCACCGACCAGAGTTCGAGAAAGCTCAGTGCGCCGATGGTCTCGATGCAGGAGGAACAGGAAGAAATGGATTCGACGGTCCCGGCCGAGCCGGCACCCGAAGGAAAATTCGTCGACTCCCTCGAGGATTCGATGAACGAGGCGCAAAACCTCGCCGTCGAAAAGGCAAAGTCCACGATGCGGGCGAAACTGGATAAGGCGGCTCCTTCGGCCATACCAGCCTCCAAACCTCGCTGGATGGCCCCACGCAAACTCTCTTCAGGTCGGGACATCGGGGCGCTGCCGGTCGACATGCAGATTCCGACGGGAGGAAGATCCGTCAGGGTGTTCCGCACGCATCTTCCCGCCGGCGAGATCGGCCGTTTCCGTGGGATCATCTTCTGGGAGCCCCTCCGGACCGCTCTTGCAGCTGCGGCCTGGGCTGCCGGCCTCGTTTTTGCAGTCATTCTCTGGTCCGCGGCCCAGCGGCGGCGCACATGGCTGGCCGTGTTCGCCCTCGTGACCCTCTTCGTCGGAACCGCTCTCCTCGAGCAGGGGATACCGGGAATCCAGTCCGGCATCTGGAAATCGGTGTTCACGTTCCTGTTCCTGTTCCTCGCGGGACGGAAACTCATCATGATGCACCGGGCCGGAGCGAGTCCCGAACCCTCCCTTCTGATCGCGCTCCTCTTCGCTCTCGCCTCGGGAGCCCCGGCGTTTGCGGCGGCCGCACCGGCCGCGGATCCCCGGGTCGAACAGACGATCGATCTATATGTGCCGTATTCCCAGCTCGGGGACCGATTACCGCGCGACGGAGGCTTCGTCGGCCTCTCGATCGATGACTACACCTATCTGCGCGACCTCGGGATTCCCGAACCTGACCCGTCCCGCTGGTTCCCCCCTCTCGGCGTCACCTACGTCTCGGCGTCCTGGACGGCCCACGTCGCAGGGGACCGGGTGAACCTGGCCCTGCGGCTCGAGCTTCTGCTTCTTGGAAAGGGCTACAAACAGATCGAGTTCCCCACCGAAGGGGTTGGCGTTCGTTCGTTGAAGATCAACGGCACCCCGGCGCTTCTCACGGCCGACACCTATCGGCCCGGCCCGCGCCGTGACGACACGTCCCAGATCGTCC
This sequence comes from Candidatus Ozemibacteraceae bacterium, assembly GCA_036567845.1. Classification (GTDB taxonomy): domain Bacteria; phylum Muiribacteriota; class Ozemobacteria; order Ozemobacterales; family Ozemobacteraceae; genus MWAR01. The sequence goes on from DATCTT010000093.1 coordinate 2,386, forward strand.
AGCAGGTGCAGCAGGTCCAGTATCAGGCGCAGCAGCAGATGCTGATGAACAATGCCGTACCCAATCAGGGTGGCTTCGAGCGCCGGCCTGCCATCCTGACCGACCGCGAAGGACTGGTGGTCATCGAAGCCGCTCTGGTCAAGGATCTCACCTCCCGAACCCGCACCGGCACCGATGTCGGCGGGTTCCGACTGCCGGTTCCCGTCTGCGGCCCGGCGCAGTTCGAGCTGACGGTCGACAGACCGGGCCAGACGATTGACATCCAACCGGCCGTCATCTGCGACCGCGGCGAAACCAACGGAAAAAGCTGGATCAAAGCGATTCTTCAGCCGGCGCCCGCCATTCAGGCCGAGTGGCGCAACCAGGCTTCCCAGGCGGGCCAGCCCCTCCAGACGGCAACGACCCCCGCCCCCCTCCCCGCTCCCGGTGTGGCCCGCATCGCGGCAGACCACGAGCTTCTCTTCACCGTTTCCGAGGGAGTGATCGCAATTACCGATCTCGTCCGACTCCAGATCGACCAGCACCCGGCTGGTGAGTTCACCTTCGAGATTCCCGCCGGCGCCGACGTGATCGAAGTGACGGGAAACGACATCGCAAGCTGGGTCTGCCTGCCCCGTGACGAGGCCCAGGAGCTTCGGGTGCAGCTGAACGCCCGCCGGATGAACCAGGTGGAGCTGCGTATCGCAATGGAGCGCCAGACTCCCGAAATCAACGGCCGGTTCGCCCTCGACCTGCCCCGGCTGCGCAGCGCCGGCTCCCGCTTCCGCATCGATCGCCAGAACGGCGTCTTCGGTGTCGAAGTGCGGGGCGGCCTCGAACTGCGGGTCGAAGCCTCTCCCGAAGCGACCGGCATCGACGCCTCCGAACTGCCCGAAAGCCTCTTATCCCAGGCCCGCGGCTTCATTGCGCAGGCGTTCAAATACCAGAAAGACGCAACAGCCGCCGTCACGGTCACCAAACACCGGAACATCGAGGTTAGCACGGCGCAGATCGATGCAGCGTCGGCCCGAACCGTCCTGAATGCCGAGGGCCAAGCCGTCACGCAGCTCGACCTGATGATCCGCAACAACAACAACCAGTTCCTCGTGCTGCGCGGGGTGCCGGAACGGCTGCAGCTGCTGGCGCTACTCGTTAACGGCGAGGCGATGAAACCCGGTCGCAGCCGGGAAGGCGACATCTCGGTACCGCTGATCCGCTCACCCCGGTCGGGAAAAGCCTACACTCCCTTCACGGTCACGATGTTTTTCCGGGAACACCTCGGCAGACTTGCCGCTCGAGGCCGGATCGATCTGGTGTTGCCCCAGTTTTCTCTCGATATCAGCCAGATGAACTGGGTCGTCGGCACCCCTGAAGGGATCTTCCTTGCCCGGCGCGGAGGTGAGTTCCAGCTCGGAGAGAATGCGCTGCCGAAATTTCCGACGCCGGTTTTCCCCGACCTTCTCGCCCCCAGCCGCCAGTCCAACGTCATCTCCCAGAACATGCCCCGCGGCATGACTCCGGCCAGCACCCGCACCTCGGCCGGCCTTCTGCCCGTCATCCCGGATCTGCCGGGAGCCGACGAAACCCTGACCCTCCACCGCAAGCTGATCACCACCGGAAGCCGTCCTCCCCGGCTCCTGCTCTTCTACGCACGGGAATCCGGCCTCGATCTGTGGGTGCTGGCCATGACACTCGTGACCGGACTGTTCGTGAGCTCGATTCTGCACCTAGCCATCGGCGGCGGGCTTCGGCCGGCTGCCATCCGGCTGGTTATTCTCGCGTTCATCGGCATCCTCGTTCTGGGTGCGCGCGCCCTGTTCGCCCACGATTTGCCCTGGATCGAACGCATTGCCGACGCGCTGCTGCTTGGCATCGGAACAGGCTTCGTTATCGCTCTCGTCTGGTGGCTGATGAAACCGCCCGCTTCCTCCGAAACACCGGAGCACCCCCCGGCCCTGCAGCCCTGATCGATGATCCGCTCCCCCGGGCCCATGCCGGGGGGCATTTTTTATATGAATTTATATTATACGCATGCAAAGGGGTTGCCACTGGGACTCCGGTGAGGTAGACTTGGGCAAAACAGCGCCCCGCGCGGGCGCAACGAGGAAAGGAGCATGAAGACGATGCCTGCGTCAGAATGCGTCAAGTATCTCGGCCTCACCGGCCTCAAAGCGGTCTACAGGAACCTCCCCCCGGCCGCCTTGATCGAGGAGGCTCTGTCCCGCGGCGAGGGAACCCTCGCGGACAACGGAGCTCTCGTCGTGCGAACCGGCAACCCGTCCGGCAGATCCCCGAACAACCGGTTCGTCGTCGAAACGCCCGAACATAAGGACATCTGGTGGGGCCCGGTCAACAAACAGCTCTCCCCCGACAACTGGAACCGTTTGATGACCCTGGCCCGCGGCTACCTGCAGAACCGCGATGCGTTCGTGTTCGACGGCTTCGCCGGCGCCGACCCCAAATACCGACTCCAGGTGCGGGTCGTGACCGAGCGCGCCTGGCACAACCTGTTCGCCCGCACCCTGTTCATTCGGCCTCGCAGCCAGGACAAGATCAACGATCTGCCCGACTTCACCGTTCTGAACATCTGCGGCATGCACGCCCCGGATTTCAAGGCCATGGGACTGAACTCCGGCATCTTCATTGTCCTCAACTTCGCCGAGCGTATCATCCTCATCGGCGGCACCAACTATGCCGGGGAAATCAAGAAAAGCATTTTCGCGGTCATGAACTACCTGCTGCCCAAGCGTGGCGTCTTCCCGATGCACTGCTCGGCCAACGTCGGCACGGACGGGAACACGGCTCTGTTCTTTGGCCTCTCCGGCACCGGCAAGACGACCCTCTCGGCCGATCCGGCCCGCCAGCTCATCGGGGACGACGAGCACGGCTGGAGCGACAACGGCATCTTCAACTTCGAGGGCGGCTGTTACGCGAAGTGCATCAAGCTCTCTCGGGAAAACGAGCCCCAGATTTACAACGCCATCCGGTTCGGCTCTGTGCTCGAGAATGTCGTAATCGACGACCTGCACCGGCCCAACTATGATGACGGCTCGCTCACCGAGAACACGCGCGCGACCTATCCCGTGACCCACATCGACAACTGTATCCTCGAAGGCGTCGGCGGCCACCCCCGCAACGTGTTCTTCCTCGCGGCGGATGCGTTCGGCGTTCTGCCCCCCATCGCGCGCCTCTCGCCCGAACAGGCTATGTACCACTTTCTCTCGGGCTACACCTCGAAGCTGGCCGGTACGGAAGCTGGAATCACCGAGCCGACGACGACGTTCTCGGCCTGCTTCGGCGCCCCCTTCCTCGTGCATCACCCCTTCACCTACGCCCAGATGCTCGGCGAGGCGATGAAGAAGCACGGCACCCGCATCTGGCTCGTGAACACCGGCTGGTCCGGCGGCGCCTACGGCGTCGGCAAGCGGATGAAGATCGCTTACACTCGCGCCCTGCTGACGGCGGCCCTCGACGGTTCCCTCGACAAGGTGAAGTTCGCCCCCGACCCCGTGTTCGGCGTCCAGGTCCCCCAGGAGTGTCCCGGCGTGCCCGCCGAGATCCTGACCCCGAAGAACGCCTGGGCCGACAAGGCAGCATACGACCGCACCGCAGAAGATCTCGCCCGGCGCTTCGCCGAGAACTTCACATCGTTCTCGGACCGCGTCTCTCCTGAAGTCATCAAGGCCGGACCCGCCGTCCGGAATTCGGCTGCCGCGATCTGAGTCGGTAGCGGCCGGATAATAAACACCCCCGGATATTTCCGGGGGTGTTTATTATCTTTCCTGAGCCGGCGGGGTTCCTTCGGGAGGAGACCTGCCCGGCGCTGTCAGGCCGGAACGGCCTCGGTCGCAGGGGCCGGCTG